>JAHOYU010000234.1 GCA_019038625.1 Candidatus Latescibacterota bacterium
AACCAGCTGAGCTATGAGACTGTTTTCTTATAGAACCAAGATCTTGGAATCAAGAACCAAGATTATATATCTTATTCTTGTTTCTTTAATTCTTACTTCTTGCTCCTTTTTATATATAAATTAAAATTGACAGCTAAACCAAGCAAAATAAATCGATTTTTAAAAGTTTACTCTTCTGTCGTACTTTCCTTAAAATTTGTTATTGCTAACAAATTTCTCTAGAAAGGAGGTGTTCCAGCCGCACCTTCCGGTACGGCTACCTTGTTACGACTTAGCCCCAGTCACTAGTTTTACCCTAGGCCGCTCCTTACGGTTACAGACTTCAGGTACCCCCAGCTTCCATGGCTTGACGGGCGGTGTGTACAAGGCCCGGGAACGTATTCACCGGATCATGGCTGATATCCGATTACTAGCGATTCCAGCTTCACGGAGTCGAGTTGCAGACTCCGATCCGAACTGTGATAGGTTTTATAGATTCGCTCCTTCTCGCGAAGTGGCTGCTCTCTGTACCTACCATTGTAGCACGTGTGTAGCCCAGGACGTAAGGGCCGTGATGATTTGACGTCATCCCCACCTTCCTCTCGGTTTGCACCGGCAGTCCCGCTAGAGTCCCCATCTTTACATGCTGGCAACTAACGGTAGGGGTTGCGCTCGTTATAGGACTTAACCTGACACCTCACGGCACGAGCTGACGACAACCATGCAGCACCTTGTAAGTAGTCCGAAGAAAGATCTATCTCTAAATCATGCAACTTACATTTAAGCCCTGGTAAGGTTCCTCGCGTATCATCGAATTAAACCACATGCTCCACCGCTTGTGCGGGCCCCCGTCAATTCCTTTGAGTTTCAATCTTGCGATCGTACTCCCCAGGCGGGGCACTTAATGCGTTAGCTGCGGCACAGAAGGGGTCGATACCTCCTACACCTAGTGCCCATCGTTTACGGCTAGGACTACCGGGGTATCTAATCCCGTTTGCTCCCCTAGCTTTCGTTCCTCAGCGTCAGTATTTGGCCAGAAAGCCGCTTTCGCCACGGGTGTTCCTCTTGATATCCACGCATTTCACCGCTACACCAAGAATTCCGCTTTCCTCTCCAATACTCAAGCCCGACAGTTTCAAAGGCAGGCTAACGGTTAAGCCGTTAGATTTCACCTCTGACTTATCAGGCCGCCTACGAACTCTTTACGCCCAATGATTCCGAATAACGCTCGCTCCCCCCGTATTACCGCGGCTGCTGGCACGGAGTTAGCCGGAGCTTCCTCTTGAGGTACTGTCAGATCGAAAGGATATTACCCAATCGACTTTTCATCCCTCATGACAGGACTTTACGTACCGAAATACTTCATCGTCCACGCGGCGTCGCTCGGTCAGGGTTTCCCCCATTGCCGAAGCCTCTCGACTGCTGCCTCCCGTAGGAGTCTGGGCCGTGTCTCAGTCCCAGTGTGGCCGGTCACCCTCTCAGGCCGGCTACCAATCGTCGCCTTGGTGAGCCATTACCCCACCAACAAGCTAATTGGACGCGGGACCATCCCAAAGTGATAGCTTTCAAGAAGAGGCTACCTTTGATTTCCTGACATGCGCCAGGAAATGTTATGCGGTATTAGCATTCCGTTAGAAATGTTATCCCCCGCTTCAGGGCAGGTTTCCCACGTGTTACTCACCCGTTCGCCACTTTACTCGCGAAATAAATTCCGCTTTCACGTTCGACTTGCATGCCTAATCCACGCCGCCAGCGTTCATTCTGAGCCAGGATCGAACTCTCCGTTGTAAAAAAATTCTATTAGATCACTGCCGAAGCAGCTACCTAATTGACGGTATTTCCAACCTTCGAATCCCCGAAGGGACCCTAAGGCCCACATTATCGGCTGGTTCTACACACACTATTTCTTTTTCAAAGAGCGTATTTCCCTATATGGAAATTTCTTTCCGAGCGAGTAATATATCCAAGTTGTTTTGCCTTGTCAACACCAATCTGAAGAATTTCTAAATTATTTATTAACCTTCAAATCGACGCTTTAATCACTCATTCCGAATACGTGCAAAGATATAATTCATTACCTTGGTGATGTCAACTCTAATCGCAAAAAAAAGTTGTTTTTTCTTCATTTTTTTACGTTTATTGATAAAAATGGGATAAATCGCTGGAAAAGGGACCATTTTCCCTGTACCTTTCCTCAATACAAAGTGCTGCTAATCTGATGAAAAAGGGGTTGCTGATGAATGTCCGGCCGATGAAAAAGGGAGAAAAAATAGTCCTTCAGATTTTACTGGTCATTATAGTCGTCTCCCTGGGGATCGCGACGGCCGGATATATGTGGTTTTCACGTGACCTCCCCTCGATGGCACGTCTGGAGATGATCGAACCATCGCTCAAAACGAGAGTCCTGGCCGCTGATTCCACTGTATTGAAGGAATTCTACAAACAGGACCGTATCCTCCTGACACTCGATGAGATACCCTTCGAATTACAAAAAGCCTTCCTGGCGGTAGAAGACAGGCGTTTCTACGATCATTTCGGCATTGATTTCATCAGAATATTGTCTGCTGCCTGGAAGGATGTCCGTCACTGGCGCATAAAGGAGGGAGCCAGCACTATCACCCAGCAGCTCTCAACAGACCTCTTTCTGACCAAAGAACAGACCTTTGCTCGAAAGATAAAGGAGGTACTGCTGGCCTTCCGGATCGAGAAAGCCTACTCGAAGGACGAGATCCTTGAGATGTACCTCAACCAGATCTACTTCGGAGGCGGTGGCTACGGGATAGAGGCGGCATCGATGAGATTCTTCGGCAAATCGGTCAAGGAACTGGAACTCCATCAGATAGCACTTCTGCCCGGCCTTCCAAAGAACCCGTCAGGCTACAACCCGTTCAGGAATCCCGAACGGGCAATGAGAAGAAGGAACACGGTACTCAACTCGATGAACGAGGTCGGCTTGATAAACGAGGTCCAGCTGGACACACTCAGAGTAAAACCTCTGGAGCTCATAGTAAGGGAAAGCGACAATGGAGGCATCGCAGAGTACTTCACCGAATACATAAGAAGGATACTCGTAGAGAAGTATGGTGACGCATCCGTTTACAGCGGTGGAATGACTGTCTACACTACTCTGGATGCCCATCTCCAAAAGGTCGCCGAAGACAGCATGGAGACCTTCCTTCAGAGGATCGAGGCTGACCACGATTACGAGTTCACAAGAACGGCATATCTGGATTCCATTGAGGCTGATGTAAAAATCGCCCCGAACTATATCCAGTCCGGCGCCCTGGCGATCGACCCACGCAACGGACATATAAAGGTAATGGTGGGAGGCCGGGAATTCAGCGAAAAGAAGTTCAACAATGTCCTTCAGGCAAAAAGACAGCCAGGATCGGCCTTCAAGATGTTCATATATCTGGCCGCCCTGGAAAACGGCTACTCCCCCTCCGACATACTTCTTGACACACCGATAGTGATCGAGATGCCGAATGGCGAGGTATACAAACCAAGGAATTTCAGCAGGAAGTTCCACGGTGCTGTTTCGCTCCGTTACGCTCTCGACAAGTCGATAAACATACCGGCTGTCAAACTTCTGCAGAAACTGGGCGGCCCGGCCATTATCAATCTGGCCAGGAGGATGGGGATCAAGAGCCCACTGATGCCATACCTGTCCCTTGCGCTAGGAGCCCAGGAGGTGACGCTGCTCGAACTTACAAAGGCATTCGGTGTACTGGCCGCGGGAGGAGTCAGGGCAGAACCTATGGCCATACTGAAGATCGAAGACTACAATGGAAACGTCCTTGATGAGTACCGGGAGGCCAGGGAGGAAGTCCTGACGCCCGAGATCGCCTATATAATGACCGACATGCTCGAAACTAGCATTACCGAAGGTACCGGAATAACCGCAAGATATATGGGCCTCAGAATCCCCTGTGCGGGCAAAACGGGTACCACCGATAACGAGGGAGATGGATGGTTCATAGGATATGCTCCCGACCTCGTAGTCGGAGTCTGGACCGGATTCAGCCACCGGGTCACCTCTATGGGTAAAAATATGACAGGGGCCAGGGTAGCCCTTCCACTGTGGACCTGGATAATGAAAGCCGCCCACCCGGGAAACGAGGGAACTGATTTCATCCGTCCGGACGGGATAACCGAGGCAATGATCTGCGAGGAATCGGGGTTGCTGGCAACTCCCTATTGTAAGAATGTAAGGCGGGAACTGTTCATAGAGGGACTTGAAGCTACGAGACAATGCGACCTGCACAGGGTCAGTGCATACGACATGCTCGATCCGGACAAAAACTTCAGGGACCTCGACAGGGAATCCTCACAGCACGAACACGTTCCGCCGGACAGACGTTAGGACTTCATCTCCCTGATTTCCTTCATTATCTGAACCCCTGAGCTGGTCCCTATCCTGCTGGCACCAGCACGGATAAGCTCAAGAGTGAACTCGGCGGTCCTTATCCCGGCCGAAGCTTTGACCCCGAAATCCGGCCCGACAGCCTTTCTCATGATCTCGACATCACGGACATTTGCTCCAGGAGGGCCGAATCCCGTCGAAGTCTTTACAAACGAGGCTCCTGCCTGCATCGCAAGCTTGCACACCTCGACCTTCTCCGCATCTGTCAGAAGAGCAGCCTCGATGATCACTTTGAGGAGGGCATCACCACATGCCTCCGCGACAGAGCGGATATCGTCACATACGAGCCCCGACTGACCCGACTTGAGGGCACCCACATTGAGAACCATGTCTATTTCGTCTGCTCCCTGTTCCACTGCTGTACGGGCTTCAAAAGCCTTCACAGAGGTCTCTACCGCTCCAAGAGGGAACCCCGATATGGAACATACCTTTATTTCCGTTCCAGCGACTTCCTCGGCCACCAGAGAGACGAAATGAGTATTGACGCAGACAGAGAAAAAAGAATGCTCCTTTGCCTCGTCACATATTCTTCTGATATCGTCAGGTGTAGCTTCTGGCCTGAGAAGGGTATGATCGATCAGGCGGTTGACTTCTATTCCGGTCACCTTGAGCGGCCTCCTTGAAATTGATTGATCTATATCTTGTGAACACCAAGCAGAGATTTAAGGCTGTCCAGCTTTCCACTTCTCAGATAAGCCCTTACTACACGCTTACTTATCCTGCACAGGACCTCGTAATTCAACGTCCCGTCCCATTGGGCTATATCGTCAGCGCTGATATTGCCTTCACTCTGGTTCCCGAAGATCACGACCTCCTCGCCTACTTTCGGAGAATCGAATCCGGTCAAGTCGATCATGGTCATATCCATCGTCACTCTGCCCGTGATCGGGACTTTCTCTCCGCGGTAGAGAATCATTCCCTTGTTCGACAGACGGTGGCTCATCCCATGGCCGTATCCCGCGCCGATCACACCGATAGTCATATCGCGAGGAGCAATGAAAGTCCTGCCGTAACTGATACTCTGTCCAGCAGATATCTCCCTGACGAGAACAAGCCTCGACTTGAATTTCATCACAGGCGCAAGTTCTATCCTGTCCCTCAGGTCGATTGACGGATAATGCCCATATGCCAGCAGGCCAGGCCTTATAAGGTTGAAATGAGAAGAAGGAAAGTTCAGGATCGCAGCGCTGTTTGCTGAATGAATATAATCGAAAGACACCCCCTTCGAGGAAAGGGTCGCCAGAGTCTCATTGAAGACCCTTATCTGGTCTTCTGTATAGTCGACATCGATATCTGAGGCTGGGAAATGAGTGTATATCCCTTCAAGGCTGATCCCGCTCAACCCCGACATCTCGATTATCTCCTCCACCGCACCGGCACAGGACAATCCTGCACGCCCCATCCCTGTATCTACTTCAACATGTATCCTGCAGGTCACACCTTTTCTTGATGCCGTTTCCGCCGCGGCCCTTGCAAATTCAAGTGAAGACGCAGTCACCGCGAGGTTGCTCTCAAGGACCTCCTCGAGCTCGTCGGGAAGTACCGGACTGAGGATTATTATCGGCAGTTCTATACCAGCTTTTCTCAGCTCTCTCCCCTCATCCAGCGTCGCCACGCCGAGCATATCGACGCCCTTTTCGGCGGCAAACCTCGACATCCTGACAGCCCCGTGCCCATAGGCATCAGCCTTGACTACGAGAAGTACTCTCGTACCCTTCCCCGCAAGTTCCCTGATCCTCTCCAGGTTCCATTCGAACGCATCGAGATCCACCTCTACCCATGCCGACAACCTATCCACTTTCATCCTCCTCCTCTTCATCCCCGATATCTTTTCCACCCCTGTACAGGAACCTGTCCAGAAGCTTCACATATTCGGTCCAGTTCCCCTCTCCTCCACTACGTCCCATCGTCATGAGAGCTCCTCTGACCTGGGCGTCCATGTTATCAATATAACCGAGAAGAAGTGCCTCGATAGTCATCGGCAGCACGGGGGAACCATGTTCGAGCCTGCCATGGTGACTCAGTATCATATGCTTTAAACGAAGTTCCATTTCTACTGGAAACTCCTCTATTCCTCTGAGATATTCGTCCAGAAACTCTACTCCGATACTTATATGTCCGAGCAGCCGCCCCCTGTCCGTGTAGTCGATATGGTTGGTCACGCTGAGTTCGGCAAGCTTTCCCAGGTCGTGAAGAAGGACTCCCGCGACCAGCAGATCCCTGTCGACTTCGGGATAGACTTCGGCCACCGCGAGTGCGATCTTCAGCATATCGAACAGATGTTCGGCAAGCCCACCCACATATGAATGGTGCCATCCCTTGGCAGCCGGGGCTTTGAGAAACCTCTCCCGAAAACTGTCATTTGCGAAGACAGCTTCGAGAAGTTCCTTTATATAGGGATTTTCCACTTTGCCTATAGCTGCGAGGATCTCCTCGTACACTATATCCATGTCTCGCGAGGAAGACGGGATAAACAGAGTCGGGTCGAATTCTTCATTAGAAAGTTTTTCAAGGGAATTGACCTTTATCTGTATGGCTCCCTGGTACTCCTGGACCTCACCCTTCACCCTGACTATATCGTTCGTCATTACGGAGTCCTCGACGAACTGTGGCACGCCCCAGTAAACGCCCTTGAGTACCCCCTCACTGTCGGAAAACTGCAACAGGAGAAACCTGCCGCCTGAATAATCTCTCGCGACCTTCTTGGCCACGACCATCACCTTGTCCACCCTGTCCCCTACGCTGATCCTTTCAGTCAATATTCCTCCTCGAATGATGTCCTGGCCTGAAAGATGTACTTAACCTAATTCAGAGACCACTGGCCGGTCAAGCAGAAACGGTCCCGTAGTGGAATCAACAGATCTGTTTGAACGAAGCCCTTCATAATAAAAAACGGACCGGGTCTTGTCGACCCGGCCCGTTCGATATTTACTGTCCTGGACTCGCCCTACTGAATGATGGGGCAGATATCCCCGGCATATTTGACATACTCGAGCTTGACAACTCCACCGATCTTGGTGTTGTTGCGATAGCTCCTGGGAAATTCTGAAGCAGAAGGCATACCGCCGTAGCTGATGCCGCCCGTCAGAAGAAGATTCTCGTTGATGAGGGCCACAAGGAGAAGTTCCATACCAGGATCGAGTTCATCCATATCGACGATAAACCTGACCTTGGGGAAGGTCAGCATGTATGCCCAGATCGTCTCACCCTTCGCGTCCTGGATCTCTTCCCATGAGAGCTTCGCGTCTTCTATCTTGAACTGTGTGTCGTAGATATTCTTGAGCATGCGGGTGGAATGATCGACCAGAGCGATATCTATTTCCTCGAAGTTTCCTTCGTCGAACCCACGAAGGAGTGTCGGGAACTCAGCATAACCGGCTTCGCCTATCCTGATCGTGTCGGAGCCCATGGCAAAGAAATCGACTGAAAAATGCACTCTGGGTGTGAAGGACTTAATAACGCCTGCGACAAATTTCTTTCCCTCGACCATCTTGACCTTGTTCTCAAGATCCTCACCCGTGAAGAACTCGATAAGATTGCCCTCGCGGACCATACCGATATTACCCTTCACAGCGATGAACTCCGGCGAATCGATGCCGAACTTGTACCCCGGGCTGGTTATCCCGGCATGACCAGCTTCCCTGAGTGTGACCATCTGGTAATTCTCCTCGACCTTGCCTCCGCAACCTGCGAACACACCGGAGATCAGGGCTATTATCAGGATCGTGGAAAAAAGCTTCGACATGGAACCGCTCCTTTGTCAAGAGTGAATCGATTATTCTCTAAATCTAGACTACGTGTACTATCCCATTGTGCCGTTAAGGCCGTTTTACGGTTGAAAATTAATACGCTCCCGGTACAATGTCAACCATAATTTGAACATGGGAAATGGCAACCGGTTGATAGAATATGTCTGGCAATATTTTCATTTCCCGTCCGTCGATCGTCCGGGTTTATTGAGTTCCTTATCGGTCAAAGGGAGCTTGTACAGACGGAACAGGTCCTCGATATCCCTGTCCAGTTCATAATTTTTCGAAAGTAGTTGGACGTGACGCAGCCGCCCATAAACATATTCACCGCTTGAATTCAGGGTGAGCTTCATATTCCCGATATACTGCCCCTCTCCAGCTGTCCCCAGTAAAAGGGTCTTTCCGACTTTCACCTCACCCTTGATTCCCGGCTTGCCGTGACCGACGAGAGCGATATCGAAATCATCGATGATCTCAAGGATCCCTTCGGTCCTTTCCTGGCCCATATGGCTTATCAGTATGAGGAAATCCGCTTCCTTCTTCATATCAGCCACTACCTTGCGAAGGACTTTTTCTGCCGGTTCAATCATGAATTCCGATTTGTCGATATATGCTGGAAATCTCATGACTTCGTCCAGCACTCCCGTTATTCCGACCTTCAAACCGCCCTCCAGTTCACGGATAACGTAACGTTTGCCAAAAACAGGCTCATCAGTCCTCCGCAAAATGACATTGGCAGCGACTATATCGAACGACACATTTTCAGCGAGCGCCTGTATGAACGGTAATCCGAAGATGAACTCCATCTCCCCTGGTGTGAAGACATCAAGCCCCATGATATCGAAAGCATCAAAAGTAAGTTGAGCTTCCTCTTTAGAGTACCCGAGATCCAGACTGAATGCGTCTCCGGCATCCAGGACCAGAACGTTCCTGACCCCTTTTCGAACATTTTTTATGTAGGATGTCCTTCTTCCGAGCCCACCGGTATCCTCGACCAGGCAGCCGCAGGACCTGATCTTGCCCAGAAGGTCGTTTGAGAAAAGAATTGTCAGATCGGCCGGTTTCTTGTCTGTCCTGTCGGCTTCGTTTGAGCACCCGGGGCCTATCCCTGTAGACAACAACACCGTCACGAATAACAACCCGACCAGTCCTGTCGATCGCATATTCCACCTCTTTGCCAATCCCGGGGGCGGCCCCTGATCTCCTGGTCATTCCCGGGTCGCCACGCAAATATTCATCATTATGCCCAGTCGCACCATCCCGGGCCTGAAAAGCCCGGGACAACGAGAATATCCCGGAACATAACACAAACTTCAAGCCCTTTACCAGAGATTCACTCTTTTCATTCTCCATTGAAGTCGATTATGTTATTCATTATGGACTATAGTGATGATAAAACAGGTCCTGCTGGACATTACCGGATGCATGGCAGTTCCCCCGCTTTCGCTTTCGGTATGAGGATGGAAGGGACAGGAATGATAAGATCGATAATGGATATCCGCAATTACATGCGTCCTCGCTGCTTGAACCCGTTCATATTGGTAGCGACATTTCTTGCAGTCTATCTCTTCAGTGGATGTGCCGGAGGGCCTCCCTCAGAGGCGCCCTCTCCCGATACAGAAGAAGAGACAGGTGAAATCGGGCAGGATCTGGACTCATCCGGCGCTGTGATCTTCGACGCGACTGTCGCCGCGCAGAACAGTCAGTTCAAAACGGCAGCGACTATGCTAATGGGACTTCTGGAAAAGGAACCTGACAACATCGAGGCTTTGAGACTTCTTGCCAGAGTATATGCAGCTGATGGCAATGCCTCCGCCTCTTCATCCACCTGGGAAAAGGTAGCCACGCTTTCCCCCTCCGATCCAGACGCAGCGTACGAAGCAGGTTCCGCACTTGCCGGAAAAGAAAAATGGAATGAAGTCAGAACAAGGATGCTGTCCACAGAAGCATACGGCAAGGCGGACAAAAGACATTATCTTCTACTTGGCCAGGCTTCTCTGGAATTGGGTTATAATGGAGAAGCGGAAAAATACCTGCTGAAGGCCGGGGATGTGGAACTTGCAGAAGTTCTCCTCGGCAAACTTTATTATAAAAAAGGCAAGACGCAACTCGCCGAGCGGACGTTCAAAAAGACTCTCGAAAAGAACAGTGGAAACTATATCGCCAACCTCCATCTCGGATATATAAACTACAGCAGAAACAGAAAAGAAGTCGCGTTGAAATATTACAGGAAAGCTCATCGCGCCGACCCGGACGACCCTCTTGCGATTCTCTCAATGGCATCGCTCCTGGAAAAAATCGGTAACCGGAAAGACGCGGTCAAATACTACAAGAGGTCCCTCACTCTGCGGAGGACGCCCGTCTCCGAACGTAGAAAAGTATATATATCGCTCGTAAGGCTCATGCTTGAGGGAAAGATGTACAACGAGCTTTACCCTGTGGCCGGTAAAGGCGCAGGTGAATTCCCCGACGCCGGTGGAATCTACTTCTACTGGGGTGAGGCGCTTCGCCTGCAGGGCAACAATAAAAAGGCCAGGGAGATGTTCAACAAGGCGGCCCGCGACCCGGCCTGGAAGAAACATGCCCTTGAAAGGTTTCATTCCATAAGGTAAAAGAAAGAGTATGAAAAAGACTTCATCGACAGCCATACTTAAGAATATCTGGATGATTCTGGCTCTGGCCATGGCACTCACCCTGTTTCTGTCTGTCAACTGGTACTACTTCAGGAATGTCCGGGAAAGACTTGATATCGAGTTCAGCATCAGGCTGAGATCGCTGGCAGCTCTCGTATCTGCCTCGCTCGACCCTGAAGCTTTCACCGACCTCGCCCCCCTTTCGCCTGAGGGAACTGACGTAAAAAACAGATTGCGAAAAATAGCCGACGATTTCGATCTGTCCAATATCCTGGTCGTCCGTGAGGACGGAGTCATCCTGCTATCCCTCGATGATTCGCTCTTTCCGCCTGGAGAAAACTATCCACTGTGGAACATGGATTTCGAAACAATAGTGTCGGCTCTCGAAGGAACACCCTCATCGACCGGGCTGGTGATGTCTCAGGAGGGCTCGTGGTTCAAAGCGGGGTACTCCCCCCTGCCAGCCGGTTCGACAGAAGCCAGAGCAGTTGCCGCAGTGGAAGCAGACGCATCCTTCATGCTCGGATTGTCAGATATCAGGGACATGCTTACCGCGGCATCGATCGTATCGATCATCGGACTGATCGTCTTCATAGGCTTCGTTATAAAGGCTACTTCTTCCCTGCTCTGGGCCAGGGAGTCGCTTATGCGCGCGGACACACTGGCTTCAATGGGAAGGATGGCCGCCGGCATCGCTCATGAGATACGAAATCCTCTTTTCATAATCCGTGGCGCAGCAGAAAAACTGCAAGCCCTGCATCCAGAGAGTTCAAAAGAAATAGACACTTTCATAATCGAGGAGACCGACAGACTGGACTCTATCCTGACCGCCTACCTTCAGTTCGCCAGAGAAGAGAAAGCCCCCATGTCGGAGGGAGATCTGGCTGTAATACTGAGCAGGTCAGTACGCCTGATCAATGAGGGAGGAAAAGGCGGTGGGCTTCCGATCAGATCCGACATCGAACTCACAAAGGCACCACTCATATGTGATGAGAAGAAACTCCAGCAGGCCCTGATGAACATCCTCCTCAACTCGTCACAGTTCTCTACCGACAGTTCCGAATCAATTGAAGTATCGCTTTCTCATGAGGGAAAATCGTATAATCTGGTGATCAGGGACCACGGCCCCGGCATCCCGGCCGGAGAAATAGAAAAGGTATTCGAGCCGTTTTACACGACGAGAAACGACGGCAGCGGCCTGGGCCTTTCGATAGCAAGACGAATCGTCGATGACCACGGCGGCAGCCTGGATATCAGCAATGCTAAAGGAAGCGGAACGACAGTCCGGGTCGTCCTTCCGGCAATTCAGCATCAAAGGGAAGGGTAATGAGCAGAATACTCATCGTAGACGACGAAAAAAAGATCACTCAACTCCTGGCCGATCATCTTGAAAAGAACGGTTACCACTCCGACATCTTCAATAACGCCGAAGACGCTCTGGCTGCTATCGCCAATGCAGGCGCAGACATCGTCCTGTGCGACCTCCGGCTCCCCGGCATGGACGGACTCCAACTCCTGAAAGAGACGAGAAAGATCTCTCCTTCCACAGATTTCGTGATCATGACCGCCTACGCAAGCGCGTCGACTGCCGTGGAAGCCATGCGCGAGGGCGCTTATGAATACCTGATCAAACCTTTCCAGATGGACGAAGTCATCCTGCTGCTCAAAAGGATCCATGAACGCAGGGAACTGATGATCGAGAACATCGCCCTTAAAGAAAAAATATCTGCCAGGACACCGGGGGAAAAGATCATCGGCAATTCGGCAGTAATGGGAAAACTAAAGAATATCATCGCCAGGGTCGCTCCTACTGACACGGCAGTCCTCATCCACGGCGAAAGTGGCACAGGAAAAGAACTGGTGGCTGCCGAGATACACTCAGCAAGCCCACGGTCGGTGGGACCCTTCATCGTCATCAATTGCGCGGCCGTACCCGAGACCCTGATCGAATCGGAACTGTTCGGATACGAGAAAGGTGCGTTTACCGGAGCTGTCCAGAACAAACCGGGACAGTTCAGACTGGCACACAAGGGAAGCCTTTTTCTCGACGAGATCGGCGAACTCCCCCTGGCCCTGCAGGCCAAGCTTCTCAGAGCTATAGATAATGGTGCCTTTCTTCCACTGGGAAGCTCGAAGGTCGTTAGTGTGGATGTAAGGATCATCGCCGCTACAAACCAGGATCTGGAAAAGATGACAAGCGAGGGAAAATTCAGGGAAGACCTGCTTTACAGGTTGAATGTATTTCCCATATCGATACCTCCTCTAAGGGACAGAAAAGAAGATATCAGGGCGATCTCCGAAGATTTTCTGGCAGCCAGACGGTTCGGCAGCCCTCCTCTTTCAGAAAAGGTCATAGAAAAACTAAGATCGTATTCGTGGCCCGGCAATGTGCGTGAACTACGAAATATCCTTGAGAGGGGTTCTATTCTTGCCGGTACAGAACCTATCGGACTGGATCATATCATGATCTCCGGCAGCACCGCTTCCGGAAGGCCGGGCGACATACTTTCCTCGATTGTGGGAGAAATGGAACTGGCTGAAATCGAACAATCGTTAATACGTATCGCCATCGAAAAGACCAGCGGCAATAAAAGCAGGGCCGCGGAAATGCTGGGAATTACCCGGAGAAAACTGTACAGCCGGATGGAAAAATACGGTATGGATGCCGATAATCCCGAAGCGGAAAGGACCGATTAGAAGTTTCAGTGTACTTTGAGGTTCAACAAGCCTGTACCACAGGGTACACAATGTGGCCGAGAGGCAGGTCGAATAACATTTATATCGTTGTAATATAAGCAGTTGACGATTGCTCCCCTTATGGCACATGCCTTGCGAGTCTATATGGCCGCAAGGACAGCTGAAAGGAGCTGACTGATGGACACTAAGAGAATAAAATCAATATCGATCCTGATCGCTGCGGCGATCACACTTGCTTTCACGGTTAACCTCTCCGCGCAGATCGTTGAATACGATACTGCTCGCAACGCTATCGAGAGGACAAATCAGATAATAGCTGAAGCCAGGATCGTAATCGAGGAGAGCCGCAGCAATATCGCCCGCCTATCTCTCGAGAAGGCGATCAATCTCCAGAATATGGCGACCAGCCTCTTGGCCGAAAGAACACATTTCGCATATAAATACACGATGGAAGCACGACGGGAAGCGTGGCACGCGATCGCCCTCGCGAGAGCCGATGCGAGGATCGAGGATAAACTTGTCAATATATCTGAAAACACGATGGAGAAACTCTCCAGGCTGAGAGAAAGAGTCATGGAGAGCGGCATCCGGGACGAACGACTTAACAGGCTTATGATGGAAGCCAGGACCCAGCTTGAAAAATCACGGATGAACGCCCAGCAGCTCAGGAATCAGCTGGCGATGAACCTGGCGGAAAGCGCCAGAAAACTCACGGTCCAGGCCGAAGAAAGACTCAGAAGACTGATCGGCGCAAGAGATATGGCACAGAGAAGGCTGATGCTTCTCGAAAGACTCGCCGAACGCGCCCGAGACAGGATCGGAGACGACGGGTCAGACCAGGAAACCGAGATGCTGCACCGCGCCGAGCAGGAGCTTGCCAGAGCAAGGGAGATGTTGAACCAGGGCAAATACGAAGCGGCCAGGATGAATATCGAAAAATGCGAACGGTTGCTGAGGGGAGTTGCCAGGAAGATCAGGAGTGGAAAAGGTGGCGACCCGGAACAGGCTATGGCCGAGGCAACCCGGCTCATGGAAAGAGCCAGGGAAATGATATCCGGAATGGATGAAGTGCCGGAACCTACTCGGGCTCTCTTCGGTGAGACCAAAGGATTGATGCTCAGGGTCAGAGAGATGATATCCGAAGGAAATAGTGAGGAAGCAGGACGCCTCATGGTCCGGGTCAGGACTATGCTCAGGGAAGCGATAGACTTGATGAAAACCTCCGACGGCTCAAAAATGGCGGAAAACGAGATCGACAACGTCATGCGGATGAGAAACAGGATTCAGGAATTAGTAGGAGATTGTACATCGGAGGGGGCAAGAAAACTGTTCGCCAGAGCCGAGAACCGTCTGAACTCCGCGATGGGCCATTTCGAAGCAGGAAGAACTGAAGAAGCATGGGCTGAAGCTCGGATAGCGATGAACCTATTCCAGCGGATCAGGGAAATATGTGCAGGATAGGATATCTGCCCACGATAATGGCCTTGTTGATAGTATTGGCAGGCTGCGCTCAGGCGCCGCCTGCCTTTGACGATATATCCTCCACACATCTGATAGACCTGGCGGATTCTACGGATAGTGTAGAGTTGGAGAAGATCTTTATTGATTCACACAGCTGGATACTCGGCGAGATCGCCAGGCGGGAAGGATCTCAAGCCAGGGACACAGACCTTATCGAAATAAAGAGCATTGTGATCATCGCAGAGGAAGTCTATCTTCAGGGTAACATCGTGTTGGCAGTAAAACTATTGACGGAAGCTGAACTATTATTGAGGCAGACTCCCTGATGGAGCATCTCCGCGTAATCATCAGATCGACTGGCGTCGCCGTCGTTTTCATTCTGGCCATTTCCGGTTCTTCTTTTGCCGGCAACGGGTTCCGGGGTGACCTGACCTTCGGTTACGATTCATTTGTGGACAGATTCACGATCCTTGAAGAAGATACGACCGATGCCATACAGGAATTTTACCTCTCACTCACTACCTCACTAACGCATACAGGTGGAAAATTCAAGACTGGCGCAACAAATACTTTCCGATACGGAACCCAGTCGATAAACGAGATCTTCTACGGAAACCTTTCAGCTGGATCCTGGGAATCGATCCGCCTGGAAATACGGAACAGTTCACGCCTCAAATTCTACCGCGACGGAAGTGACTACGAATTCGGCAACGACTATGTCCAGTCGAATACGAGCATAAAACTTGGAAGGGCAATAAGGGAAAACCTGAAGATCTCCGCCAGGGGAAGAATGGAGATCATTGATTACAGCGAAAAGACCTCTTTCGATTACGATTACCTGTATTTCGACGGCGGACTGGAAGTAGAGAGCGGTTCTTATTTTGAAAGATTTGCCCGTGTAGCAGTCTCGGCCGGCCACAGAGAGGTCGCCGACACGACCGACCTCAGTTATGACAGGATACTCACCGGGCTGGAATTCCATTTTCAGCCTGCACCAGGGACTCTCGCTGAATTCTCCATTTCCGGAGACAGACGTGACTACCGTGGTGAGTCGAGAAGTCCGCTCTGGAATGTCTATTCGTTCAGCTCGATCTCTATCCCGATGGCAGCCGGGATGAAGACGTCACTCAGATTCGACTCTGAGTCTTATATCTACGACAGGCCTTCGACAACTTTTTTTGACACACATTACCTGAGAGGTGGAATCAAGACTACAATACCGGTCAACTCTGCATTTTCATTATTCGCGGAACCGCGATTTGCGCGAATGCTGTGCGACGAATTCGAAGAGGAAAAATACTGGGAAGGATCCGTCGTTCTGGGATTAGACCTGCTGGGGAGCGGAGATTACTGGTGCACCTTCAGTTGGGAACCGGGCAGACGCGACTACATAATGGAGAAGAACGAAATCTATTCGGATTTCTACCTGAACAGGCTTTCTCTGATGGGAAGCATCAAGACTCCGAACGACTTCTCTATCGGACTATTCATAATGCATGACCCGGAACGTCACTCCCGAAGGGACGACGACTTCTCCCTGACCATGATCTCCGCCACGATATCCAAAGAGTTCTAATAAAACCTACTCGATGGACTCCAGAAGCACCTCGGCGATATCCTTGACCCTTACGTTCTCTATCTCAGCGGCCTTCAGACCATCCTCGAACATCGTTATACAATACGGACAGGCTGCGAATATACTATCGACTCCCAGCTTCGTCGTTTCGCCTACTCTCTCTTCGTTTATTCGCCTGCCGATATCTTCTTCCATCCACATCCTGCCGCCACCCGCACCACAGCAGAACGACCTCTTGCCAGTCCGGCCCAATTCTGTGATTTCAACGCCGCTTACCTGCTTGAGGATGTTTCTGGGCTGTTCAAGAATATCGTTATATCTTCCAAGGTAGCAGGAATCGTGATACGTGGCCCTGGTCGGCTCGATCTTCCCCGCCTTGAGCCTGCCTTCATCCAGAAGGTCGAGCAGAAATTCGCTGTGATGCATCACTTCCACCTCGAAACCGAACTGGGGATATTCCACTTTGAATGTGTTGAAACAATGGGGACAGGCCGTGACTACTTTCTTGAAGTTGTATTTCTTCAGCACATCGATATTTCCATCTATCAGAGTCTGGGCGAGATATTCGTTACCCATCCTCCTGGCCGTCTCTCCACAACACATCTCCTCGACACCGAGGATGGCATAATCTACTTCTGCCTTTCCGAACAATTCCACTACGGCTTTCATCACGCTCTGGCCGCGGGCATCAAATGAACCGGCGCAGCCCGTCCAGAAGAGCACATCGAATTCCTTTTTTTCCGAGGCAATCGGCACATTCAATCCTTCAGCCCAGTCAGCCCTGGTAGAGAAACCTATCGACCATGGATTGTAGTTGACCTCCATATTACGGAAGACAGCCTGCATCTCCTGCGGGAAGTCGCTTTCGGTCATAACGAGATAGCGCCTGAGGTCTACTATCTTCTGTACATGTTCGATAAACGGAGGACATTCCTGCATGCATGCACCACATGTTGTACAGGCCCATATCTCATCCGTTGTCATTGTCTCAGGTATTACAGGAGTGCCTTCCACTCCTTCTTCTCCCTTGAGAAGCCTTCCCCTCTCATCCATCAAATGCGCTCTCATTCTATGGATCATATTGAATGGGCTGAGAGGTTTTTCAGTAAGATAGGCCGGGCATGCCGCCTGGCATCGACCACACTCAGTACAGGCATAAAGATCGAGAAGCTGTTTCCATGTAAAATCCCTGATCTCCGAATTGCCGAATTTCTCTGCACTCTCGTCCTCGAAATCCATTCTGCTGAGTGTGCCGGCCGGGCCGAGATTCCTGAGATAGATATTGGGAATGGCCCCGAGAATGTGTATATGCTTGGAGTACGGGACATATATAAGGAAGAAAAAGATTATCAGGTGATGTATCCAGGCCAGGACATTCTCGAACACATGGAGGTCCAGCCCCCTGTTCTGGAGAAGTCCAGAAACAAAACTCGAGACAGGGGCATATGCCGGATCGACTTTTCCCATCAGAATACCGGCGCCCTTGATCCCGAACATCAGAACGACAAGCGCAAATATGAGAGTAAGGATAAACAGAGCTTCCTGCCTGGCTCCTGGATCGTCGATCTTCAGTCGCACTGGTTTCAGCACGAATCTTCTGAACAG
Source organism: Candidatus Latescibacterota bacterium (assembly GCA_019038625.1). Lineage (NCBI taxonomy): Bacteria > Pseudomonadati > Candidatus Latescibacterota > Candidatus Latescibacterota bacterium. The sequence goes on from JAHOYU010000234.1 coordinate 18,124, forward strand.
AGAAACGATTATCGCAAGCAGTACGAGGAATGCCAGTATGTCCTGAAACCAGGATATCACTCCCGCTACGACAGGTCCGAAGACAGCCGTATAACTGAACGTCGGCACCATCATTCCGATGATGTGTTCTATCGTGCCCAGAGTGATAAAGACAAAACCCCAGAAGATCAGGAAATGTCCGAGACCCGCAGGCTGAGAAAGGACTCTCGCCTGTGCTGCCACATTGACCAGGACCGAGTTGATCCTCTGTCCAATATTCCCGGATCGGTCTTCAGGCTTACCTAGTTTGAGAGTACGGATAAGCATCCTTAAAACGAATCCGAAAACGACCAGGACGGCCACGAACAAGACAAGCAAAACGATACCCTGGACAGTCATGCTACCTCCAGTGGACGGATAAACCAGTCGGTCAGAGGGGACGGGATACAGAATCCTGCCCCCCGTCACATCTATTTCCTGATAGTACTTTAACCTTACTGAAGCATCTTTTCTATTTCTTCTGTAAGTATCGGCACGATCTCAAAGAGGTCCCCGACTATTCCGTAGTGGGCCTTTTCGAAGATCGGTGCGCTTGCATCTTTATTTATCGCCACAATCACCTTCGAGGTCCTCATCCCGGCCAGGTGCTGAATAGCGCCTGAAATACCACAGGCGATATAGAGCTTGGGGTTGACTACCTTACCGGTCTGTCCCACCTGAATGGGCTGCTCCGCGTATCCCGCATCGACGGCAGCGCGGGAAGCTCCCACAGCACCCCCGAACAGGTCGGCCAGTTTCTCGAGCATCCTGAAGTTCGCCTCTTCCTTCATTGCCCTTCCACCTGACACTATGACATCGGCCTCAGTGACATCGGGACGACCGCCGGCCAGAGGAACTATCTCGCTGACGATTGCACGGATGGCTGCCCTGTCCACTCCCGAAGGTCTTGCCGCGATCTCCGATGAACCACCGCTCTCCCCGGCTGGAGCAATATTGTTGGGCCTGATCGAGATGAATACCGGGCCGTCACCCTCCGGAGTCAGTTCCACAAACAGTTTTCCGGAATATACAGGCCTTCTGGCGACAAGGGCACCCCCGTCGATCCTTACTTCGACGCAGTCACTGAACATCACACCATCGACCTTGGCCGCGGCTCTCGGCCCCAGGTCGCGTCCCATCGAGGTCGCACCCATAAGGACATAGCCGTAACCTTCTTCGCCTACGAGAGACGCCAGCACAGCCGCGTACCCTTCGGACGAATAATCGGTGACAGCATCGTCATCTACCACGGCGATCTTTCTCAGTCCAAAACCGGAGATTCCTGGTGCTTCCTTCTCCGCCCCGGCTCCCACCAGCACAGCGTCGATCGCTCCGCCAGTCTCGCCGGTTATTATGGCGGCAGCAGCAACAAGTTCTTTTACTACCTTTTTGAGCTCTCCGTTCCTTATCTCACCAAATACAAGAACATCTTTTCCCATTGCAGAATCCTCCAGTTATCTTTATACGACCTTGGCTTCTTCACGCAGCAACCTTGCGAGTTCCTTGACGGTATCGACGGTCTCTTCCGCCTCCACCATTTTGCACTCTCCGCCTTTTGGCATCGGCAGCCACTTCAGGATCCTGCTTTTTCCCGATGACGGCACTTCGTTGAAGCCGAGATCGGCAAGGTTCTTCCCCCTGATTTCCTTCTTCTTCGCCTTCATGATCCCCGGAAGCGATGCGTACCTCGGATCGTTCAGACCCTTTTCACACGATATGATCACGGGCAGGGAGGTCTCGACCTTTTCGTCTCCCCCTTCAATCCTGCGATTCAATAATACTTTCGAAAGATCATCAGCCAATTCGAATACCGTCGCATTGTTCACCTGTGGGATATCCAGTTTCTCGGCCAATATGCTCTGTGTCTGTGCCATATCGTCATCGATACCCTGTTTTCCACAGAAGATGATGTCGAAACCCTCTTCCGAGATCGCCTTCGCGAGTACTTCAGCGATAGTGAACGGATTTGGTTTCGTGAGGGCAGGATCGCAGATATGTACTGCATCGTCCGCTCCCATGGCAAGAGCTGTCCTTATCACTTCAGTCGACTCTTCAGGTCCGGCACAAACAACGGTCACTTTCGAATCGCCACCCAGTTTCTCTTTCAGCCGAAGCCCTTCTTCGATCCCGTATTCATCGTATGTGTTAATGATGAATTTTACGCCGTCCTCCCTGATACCATCCCCCTCCTGGTTGATAAGTATCTTCGCCTCGGTGTCCGGCACCCTTTTCAGTAGCACGATTATCTTCAAAGGATCCTCCTTTCAGCAGTTGCCTTCCGACTCTCAGGCCGGATACATCTGCTCATACTCTTTCAGTACTTGTTTTGATATAACCAGTCTCTGTATCTCGCTGGTGCCTTCATAGATCTCGGTCACCCGCGCATCCCTGAAAAATCTCTCTATTTTGAATTCCTCAGTGTAGCCAACACCACCATGGATCTGCAGCGAATCATAAACAGCCGTGTTCGAGATCCTGGTTGTAAAAAGTTTGGCCATCGACGCTTCTTTCGTGCAGGGCAGTCCTTCGTCACGCATCCTCGCCGCCCGGTACGTAAGCAACCTGGCCGCATCGATATTGGTAGCCATGTCAGCGATCTTCCATCTGGTTGCCTGGAAATCCACAAGTCTTTTACCAAACTGTTGTCTCTCTCTGCCGAACAGCACCGCCTCATCAAGAGCAGTCTGCGCGATACCCAGGGCTTGCGATGCTATACCGATCCTTCCCCCGTCGAGGGACCCGAGAGCTATCTGCATTCCCATGCCC
>JAHOYU010000235.1 GCA_019038625.1 Candidatus Latescibacterota bacterium
GGTATGCCAGCAAAAAGGGAAGGCCCGATCCCATGATAGTGAACAATATCAAAGGGTTCTGACAATGTTTTCATGGTTGCTATCAGAGAGTGCGTGCCAGCGTCCAGGTTCTTTGTGGGAATCGAAGGCAGCACCCTGACTCTCATCCCGAGATGCTCTCCGTCAATACTGAACGGCTTACGGCCGAAGACGGTTATCTCATGGCCTCTGCTCGCAAGGCGCTTCCCTATCTCTTCCACATGCCTTTCTATTCCTCCGAATAACGCGGGCAGGCCTTTCGACCCGATCATCGCTATCTTCAAACTGGAATCACCATCTTTATTCATGATAAGACTCATGTGACAGAAATATCTCTTCTCAGTAGCAGCAAAACCCAGTTCTTAAGTATCCATAAAGCGGGCTTTACGGGATTTCTTTTCATGGAGGCTCTGGCAGTGCAGATCATCCAGCACGGCAGTGTACATTTATCGACGACTTTACGGACCTTTTCAGCCTGCGGACTCTTCCATATCTCTTCAAGAGTGTTTTTTGTCACATCACCCATCTCCTGTTCCAGAGTAAGACATGGAAATACTTTACCACCCGGATCGATGAACACGGAATCACGACCTGCTCTACACTTCAGCGACCTTCGCCCGGCACTGTTGTAATACAGGACTCCGGTATAGAAATATGCCCTCAGCCAGCGCTTCGGACTGAAGCTGCCGAGTTCTTTCTTCATGACATACTTCAGTTCATCTTCCAATTCACTCGGTTCGACCTGCTGATTGTCTTTCGTCGAGAAATAGAAATCGGAATTCTGGGCAACGGACGTCGTAAACTGGAATCCGAACTGCCTCGAGAGGTCGTATACAGCGCCCAGATGCCTGACATTTTCCTTCTGCGCCGTAAAAGCGACGCGGACATTCCTGTAACCGAGCTTTTTCAATTGCGTCAGAGTCTCGACGATCTTTTTGAATCCACCCTCGATCCCCCTGATCTTGTCATGCATTTCTCCGATTCCATCCAGTGATACGGCTATTCCTATTTTCCTGCTTATCTTCTTGAGAGAAGGCGTAGCATGGGCGATTCTTCTGTTCTGAAAACCATTTGTCGATATCACGATCCTTGGATGTCCGCAATGTTCATATAAACTGCGGACCATCTCCACAATATCATCTCGCAGAAATGGCTCGCCCCCGGTTATGTTCAGATCGTTCACAGATGATGGAAGTTTCTTCACATCTTCCAAGTTGAACTCCATACCCGGCGGCAGTTTCCAGATATTACACATATTGCACCTGGAATCACACCTGTATGTCACGGCCAGAACCGCATCGAACGGCAGCGCCATATCTACCCATCCTCTCTATCGATCGAGACCTTCCACAAGCTCGGAATATCCCCTGATCATATTCTCCTCTGAATAATCTCCTGTGACTCTGTTTCTGGCCTTTTCCCCCATAACAGCCCGGAGGGTCGGATCAGATTTCAGTGTGGCCAGTTTTTTTGCCATGAGTACCGAATCCTCACTCGGAACAAGCATTCCTTCTTCTCCATCCCGAAACATCTCCGCTATTGAACCTACATCGGTGGAGACCACCGCAAGGCCCGAGGACATTGCCTCTAGAACCGTGAGAGGGAAGGTCTCGACGACCGGATATGAGCAGAGTACAGCAGCATCGGAAAGAGCGAATATCCTGTCAACATCATCCCGCACACCCATAAACCTGATCTTGTCCGGGTTTCCCGTATTTTCGACGATTTCATGCAATTTCCCTGCCTCAACACCACCTCCGGCAATTAAAAACGTGAAGTCTCCGTTTGATCGAAGAAGCTTATCAGCGACTTCGATAAACATATCGTGATTTTTCTCCGGCCTTAAAGCAGCGGCTATCGTAACGACGAAATCGTTTTCAGGTATCGAATACTTTCTCCTCAGTTCATTTTTATGATCCAGGGAAGCTGGTGGGCAGAACCTGTCTGTATCGATACCATTGGGGATAAGTGTTATTTTCTCTGGAGGGATCCTTCCATCCTTTTCCATGAATCCAGCGTGAGGAAGAGCCAGCGCGACAAATCTGTCGAACATGTGAAGGACCAGTCTGTCCGTAAGACTGAAGGTCCCCTGCTTCCCCCACAGCCCGGTCGAATGCACACTCAGTATCTTTCCTCTTATACCAGCCATCCGTGACGATATTGCCCCCAGCAGTATCGCATCATGATGATCCAAGGCGATAAGGACAGGATCATTGCCGACAGAAAATATCCGTTTCAACCTGTATAAAGAAGATAGATCGAATTTTCCCCGGGCAACTCCGGATCTGAGAGTCACTCCAGCATCAATAAGCTGTTCCCCGACATGCCCTGGCGACCTCAGACAGATTACCTCTACATCATGTCCATATCGCGACATGCCTGTTGCCAGAGCCTTCATCACCATCTCCGCCCCACCCGTCACGAGGGTTGAACAAAGAATGAAGATTTTCCTCCCGCTTCGGCAAGAACCCATGGTATTCCCTTTTACAGGTAAGGAGCCTCCCTGCGTCCCTGCTTGCAGCGCAGATCCTTCAGGTCTTCATGTACCCTGGCAGGATTGCCATAAGCTAGCACACCGGGCGGAAGGTCCTTTGTCACTACAGATCCGCTGCCAACAAGAGTCCCCTCACCGATAGTGACGTATGGCACTACGGTGACATTGACACCGATCCTGCAACCCTTTTTAAAAACAGGCCCCCTCATGCAGTCACCAGAGTCGGGGCATCCAGGATGAATGTCATTGGCAACTGTGACTCCAGGCGCCATAAAGACTTCATCCTCGATAACGGTAAACTGTGCTATGTAAATATTGCAGTGGATCTTCACGTTATGACCGATAGTACATCCGTAATCAATTACAGAATTGTTCCATAAATTGAAATGGTCACCTATCGTGTTTTCTTCCCTTATGATGACATTGTGACCTGTCTCGAGCCCCTTGCCGATCTTCGATCCGGCGTAGATGACGCTTCCACTTCGTACTCTCGCGCCTTCACCGATCTCAAGAAGTTCACTGACATTTCGCCTTGGAGACAAATAGCCCACTATGGCTTCCGGGTCAAAATCGAACCCGTCGCCAAGACGCAGTTCCCCGAGTCTCCTCGGATTAATTGAAGAATTCATTCTGAAACCACCCTGACTTACTTTAAGGCTTCCGGGTATTCTATTTTAATCTCCGTGCCTCCAGCAGCCATCGATCTGTCTGCCGCGTCAAGCACCAGCAGGACTTCCAGTCCATGTTTTCCACTGCTCCGAGACTCTGTCCCGTTAATACAGTCGATGAAATGCTGGCTTTCTATCTTCAGTGGTTCCGCGTCTTCCAGCTTCGGTATCGAGATATCCCCATACCGGTAAGAGAGCTGGAATTCTCCAAACGTATCATAATGAGGTATGACGTCTACACCCTTGTCATAGATCCGGATCTTCTCAAGACTGGCAATATCATCATAAACCAGCATCTTTTTGCTGCCGACCACAGTTGTCGCACGGATCTTGTTTGGATTCAGCCATGAAACCTGCAGGTTTGCCAGAATAGAACCGGGATACTTGAGTGTCATAAACGATACATCCTGAATGTCAGGCTGGATGTAGGAGTGTCCGATCGCAGAGACTGCCACAGGCCTGGACTCGAGGATGTAATTCATGATGGATACATCGTGAGGGGCAAGATCCCAGACAACATTGATGTCTTCCTGGAACAAACCGAGGTTGACTCGAGATGTTGACATGTAATAGATGTCACCCAGCTCGCCAGCCTTGATAAGATCCTTGATCTTGTTTACAGCTGCCGTATATACGAATGTGTGGCCAACCATCAGAGTACGGTCTGCCTTCTCTGCCAGTTCGACCAGCTTGACTCCTTCTTCGACAGTGCGAGTAAGAGGTTTTTCACAGAATACGTGTTTTCCCGCTTCGAGAGCTTCCGAAGCGATACCGGCGTGAGTAGATACAGGCGTCGCAATGACTACGGCCTCTATCTCGGGGTCGGTGATGATGGTCTTGTAATCTGTGGTGATCTCAAGGGACGGGTACAACATTTTCATGTGGTTCAGACGATCTTCAGAAAGATCGCTTGCCGTCTTTACTCTGGCGTCCTTCAGGTTTATGAAGTTCCTGATGAGGTTTGGACCCCAGTATCCGCATCCGATTACTCCTACGGTCAGCAATGTTCCTCCATTCGTTTAAAGTCCGCCTGTACAGGCGAGCATCACAGGTATCGTCCTGAACATTATCTTCAGATCCATGGCCAGGGACCAATTCTCTATATAATAGAGATCCAGTTTGACCATCTCGTGGAAGGGGACGGTACTCCTTCCACTGACCTGCCAGAGGCCTGTCAATCCAGGCCTGACTTTCAGCCTCAGCTTGTGCCAGTCGTCATACTGCTCATACTCATACTCAAGCGGGGGCCGGGGCCCCACAATAGTCATCTCACCCTTGAGTATATTTATGAACTGTGGCAGTTCATCAAGGCTGGTCCGTCTTAAAAAGCCTCCAAGGCCTGTAATCCGTGGATCCTGGGATATTTTATATAGATTATTTTTCTGACTGTCAAGTGATGTTTGTGACATCTGGCCTTTTATGAAATTCTGGGCGAACTCCCTGTGAATCGAATCGTCATTGTCTGGACGCATGGTACGGAACTTGAAAAAGGCAAAATGACGCCCATTTTCCCCTATTCTCTGTTGCCTGAAAAAGACGGGGCCTCTGGACGTTATCTTGATAAGCACAGCAATGGCAAGAAGAAATGGGAACCCTATCACGAGAACACCCAGTGATACGCCCACATCTATGAAACGTTTGACAAATCTCTGCGAAACACCCCGTTCACGAATGGCGAACGCAGCGCTCCCGTCAAGTCGTTCCGCTTGCTGCTCAATCTTGATGTCACTGTCCAGGGCCAGTGATAACTTTCTCATAGCTGAACTGTCCCGTCTCAGTTACTGACCAAACTTATGTCTTTAACTGTTATTCTATATGCCCCCTCCCTGTTAAAGACCGCTTTTATGTCTGTTCGATAGTTCTCAACACCTCACAGACACGATCGACTTTATCTAATTCGAGTTCCGGAAACATCGGAAGAGTGATACTTGTACTCATCAACTTTTCGGATACCGGGAAATCTCCCTTTGAATATCCCAGGTGCAGGAATGCGGGTTGCAGGTGAATGGGGACCGGATAATGCCGTCCCCATCCTATATCTGCGTCAGCAAGAGCCTTACCGACTACCTGCTGATCTTTGCACCCTAGCGCGAAAAGATGATAGACTGGCTCACAATCCTTGTTTTCTGTGGCCATCCAATATCCTGTATCCTTCAGGCCCTCGTGATACTTCTCAGCGATTGCCCTTCTCTTTGAATTCCATCCATCCAGATAGGCGAGTTTCACTTTCAAAACTGCCGCCTGAATCGCTTGAAGCCTGTAATTATAGCCTAGTTCGGTGTGCTCGTTCTTAACGATCTGACCGTGATGCCTCAAACCTTTCATGCGCTTTACAAGTTCCTCATCATCGGTGGTGACAGCTCCGCCCTCCCCGAAAGAACCCAGGTTCTTGCTGGGATAAAATGAGAACGCAGCCGCATGGCCGAGTGATCCCGCTGTTCTTCCCTTATATTTGGCCCCATGTGCCTGACAGGAATCCTCGATCACCTTAAGCCCATGTTTTTCCGCAATCTCCATGATCGGATCCATATCACATGGCTGACCGAAGAGATGTACAGGAATTATCGCCTTTGTCTTATCTGTAATAGCGGCTTCGAGTTTCGAAGGGTCCATAAGCGCTGTGTCTCCAAGGACATCGACCAGGACAGGCTTTACGCCGATCATTCCGATCGCTTCGACAGTAGCGATAAAAGTGTTCGCGACCGTGATCACTTCATCGCCAGGTCCGATCTTGAATCCAAGCAGAGCCAATACGAGCGCCGACGTACCGCTGCTCGTGCCTGCACAGTATTTCGTGCCGCAATAATCCGCAAAATCCCCTTCGAACTCTTCGAGCCCTGGACCAAGTACAAAAGCTGTCTTATCGATCACTTTCTCGATAGCAGCATCGACTTCATCCCTTATAGTCTTCGTTTGTTCACTAAGGTTGAAAAACGGTATCTTACTCATAGACCACGCCTCTTCCATCTCAGTTTTAATTACCCCTTACCCAAGTCCATAAATTATAACATTTTTAGAAAATTAATACTACCCCCTAAATTATGATCACGTTTCAGTCAGCATCCTCCCGATTATCGTCAAATGTGACCTGTAGCAGCAAGTTAGTCACATGAGGCCAGCCTTGACTTTGGGCCGGACATTTGGTTTAATCCCTTTTATGAGAATCCTGCTTGTTACGGAAGAAATCACAGCAAGCCCTTCTGAAGGGCTTCTCGTCTTTATAATGCATATCTGCAGATATCTATCTGCCAGACATCAGCTTAAGGTGATTTACAGAGATGGGGACCCTGAAGTTCGATTAGATGCTCTGCCGCTTCTTTCAGGCAGGCTGCATTCGGGTAAAGATATCCGTAACTACCTCAAGAACAATCTGTTTGATGTGATTATATACATCCCTTCCTCCGGAATGACAGGATTCGGGCTGCTCAGAGCGATGCTTCTGGGCAGACATTCGAAGACTCCTGTTATGGTAATCGCGATGCAACACAGGCATATTGGCTGGTTACACAGAGTCCTGTCCCTCATGCCCGCCCCTGATAAAATACTGACTCCCGTCACAGGGATGCGGGTTGCACTTGAAGCCCTGCGGATCAATACTGGCTTCATCATGCCTGGATTTGACGGGGACCTCTTCAAACCTGTGGACTCGCATCAAAAGGTCGCCCTGAGAAAGAAACTCAACCTTCCTGAAGACAGGTTTATCATATTGCATGTCGGTCACATCAAGGAAAGTCGTAACCTGCAATTGTTTCTGCGTTACAGAGAATGGGGTGATGATATCCTTCCTCTGGTAAAAGGAGGTGAGGTAGAGAATTCCTGGAGGGAAAGACTCAGGCAGGCCGGTATGATTGTGATGGACCAGTATACAGACGACATCCACGAACTCTACCAGGCGAGTGACTTGTACCTGTTCCCTGTCTCCTCCTCCACGGGCGCCCTTGATTTTCCGCTTTCGGTAATAGAGGCATCGGCATGCGGCTTGCCCGTACTCACAACAAGGTTCGGCGCCCTGCCAGATATCCTCGACAGTGACACGGATTATATGTATTTTCAGCAGGCATCCGAGATAAGTTCCGCAATCTCCAGGATGAGGAATTCCAGCGCCCGGCCTACATCGGAAAAGGTCCGGAGTTTCACCTGGGAAAAGGTATTTTCCCTATACCTTGACCCTGCACTCGGCGAATTCACGCCCAGGAAGGCAGAATAATAATGGCGGGGAAGGTTTTCAGGCCACTAGTCTCAAATAGTCCGGGCATCCTTACCCTCAGCGGTCTCGATGGTACGGGAAAATCTTCACAGGCAGAAAAATTACTGAACCGCCTCTCGAGTGAAGGCATAAAAGCCGGGGCTATCTGGAACAGGTGGAAACCATGCCTATCCCTCCCTTTGGTAAAATTGGCCAGAAGGAGTCTCAGCCAGGTAAAAGAGGCCAGAACGGCCGACTATGCGAATTTTACCGAAGCCAAGAAAGAAAAGATGAAGAGTCCTGCCAGGAAGAAGATCTGGCAGACTATGGTATGGTCGGAATACTCTTTCCAGGTCAGATTCAGGCTTCTTACACATGGCTGGCCATTCAGAGGAATGATTTGTGATCGATATGTATATGACACACTTGTCGACATGGCAGTAAACTTCTCCGTATCACCAACGGAACTGGAATCGCTTTGCGTAAATCCACTTCTTGATCTCTTTCCTGTTCCCACTCAGGCTATCCTGATAGATATTGATCCAGAGACGGGAGCCAGACGCAAGGACGACGGCACACCTGTCGACTATCTTTCCGACAGGAGACAGCTCTACCTCGAAATGGCAAGGATCACGGGGGCAATAATCATAGATGGAATGAAAACAATAGAAGAGATCTCCGAAGAGATATGGGACCGGACGGGCGCGTGGAGATCGACCCTGCACAGTGAAAAGGACGGGGCTGAGTAAATGGCTAGACTCCTGTTAATAGGTATCGACGGGCTTGACTGGAAAGTCACCCGTTCTCTGCTCGACGACATGCCTGTAATATCGAAATTACTGGAAAGCGGTTATGGTGGTCCAATGAAATCCATTTTTCCGCCGGACAGTATTCCGTCATGGATCTCAATATTCACGGGACTTGACCCCAGCGAACATGGCATTCTTGAGACGATCGACTATTTTAAAAAAGATGCGAAGAGTTTTTCTATAGATACTGAAGCGTTTCAGGGCAAGACTTTCTGGGACAGGGCGAGCTTATCCGGAAAATCTGTGCTCGTAGTAAATCCCCTGATGGCTTTCCCTTCATGGAAGGTCAACGGGATCATGGCCTCGGGCCCGGTTTTTATTTCTGGAAAATCCGGTACCTGCCCCCCTCACATCGCGGACGAATTCCCCCTTCCTCCCCTGGGAGGAATAGTAGACTTTCCTGACAAGCATGAATTAACGGAATTCTACGACAAGACCTGCGACGAAACGATGGAGATCGTCAAGTTCACTTCAGAATTGATGAATAATAATGAATGGGACCTGACCTTCGTCACACTGCTGACGATGGACAGGATCTGCCATTTCTTCTGGCGCTATTACGACAGGGATGATCCTACATGGCCAGGTAAAAACGAACATTCCGATGTGATACCGGCCTTTCACAGGTTCATGGACAAATGTGTCGGGATGTTGATTGACGCGGCAGGTAAAGATACCACGATAATGATAGTCAGTGATCACGGACACGCAATGCGGCCTCCCCTTCTATTCAACCTTAACCAGTTATTGATGGACAACGGCCTCCTCAAAAGCAGGATAAGCGGCCCCCGGCTCATGAGCCCTCGCTACCATCTGGAGAAGATGAAAAATATTACTCTTGAGACACTGCATCGTTTCGACCTCGAGGATATTGCTTACAGATTCGCGCATATTTTCCCATGGACACGAAAACTTAAAAAGAAAGACTTCATGACCTCCCCTGACATGAATATAGCGACAGCATCGGGATTCGGCGGTACAAATCCCTTCGGCGGAATCGATATTTCCGCTTCCAGGTGCAAGGAGGAGGGTCTTGATTACGAAGAGACAAGAGATCGGGTCATAAGATTGCTGATCGACCTGAAAGATGAAAATGACACAAAATATTTCATCTGGGTAAGGAGGCGGGAAGAGATGTTCAAGGGCCCGTTTATTGACAGATACCCCGACATCCTGTACGAGATGAGACCGGAGTTCGGCACCAACTGGTCGGTGCATCTTCCTCTTGTAACTACGAATCCTAGACACAGGAAAATATCCGGAGGCCACAGGAACGATGCCATTCTGATCGCAGGCCCTCTTAACGGCCTGGAAATAATCGAGGAGGAAGCAAAATCTATTAATATCTCTGCCTCTGTATCTTCGATCCTGTCTTTTGAGGGTCATGTCAAGAACTCTGGTTTGTCGTCATCCGGGCCTGGAAGTTCGTTTATCAGAAAAGTGGAGGAATAACCACCGGCTTGACAGTGTCTGGATGAAGAGTTAAAGTCCCTGATACAGAATGTTGATGATTCCGCTCACAAAGGAGCCAGAAATGATAGATGGTGTAAAGATCAAAAAGCTGAAGGTGATTCCCGATGAACGAGGCAGACTCATGGAGATGGTCCGTGCCGATGATGAGGATTTCATAAAGTTCGGGCAGGTCTATATGACTACCTGTTACGAGGGCGTCGTCAAGGGCTGGCATTACCATCATAAACAGTTCGACTATATGACTGTCATCAGGGGGATGATGAAGATCGTCCTTTATGACAACCGCGCTGGGTCATCTACACATGGAGAGATCAACGAGTTTTTTGCCGGGGAAAATAATCCGGTCAGAGTCCAGATTCCTCCCGGTGTCTGTCACGGGTTCAAATGTATAAGTCCTGGAGAGGCGATCGTAGTAAATACGGTTTCAGAACCTTACGCATACGATGACCCGGACGAACACCGTATCGACCCACACAAGAACGATATCCCATACGACTGGAACAGAAAAGACGGATAGCAGCGGCGGTTCATCGATGAAGAAAGTATATGTCACAGGTTCCCGCGGAATGCTCGGCGGGGCACTCGTCCCCATCTTCTCGGAACATTACGAAGTGAGGGGAACAGACTTGCCTGACACCGATATCCGTAGTGCGGATGATATCCGCGAAGATATCCTGAATTTCGCCCCCGATATCGTTATTCATCTCGCATCTTTGACAGACGTCGATGGATGCGAACTTGACCCGAAGCAGGCTGACATCTCGAATCGGATCGGCACCGAAAACGTGGCAAAAGCATGTCTGGAATGCGATGCTGTTATGGGCTATGTCAGTACAGGGATGATTTATAACGGCTTGAAGCCTCACCCCTATATCGAGTACGACAGTCCGGCCCCCATTTCGGTCTACGGCAGGACCAAATTCGAAGGTGAACTGGCGATCCGTTCCCTCCTTAAAAGATATTACATCTTCAACACGTGCTGGATTTTCGGTGGAGGTGTCTCGGATAAGAAATTTGTCGCCCGAATCATCGATATGGCCCGCAATAATCGTTCGATCAGGATCGTGGACGATAAATTCGGATCACCGACCTACACGGTCGACCTTGCTTCCCGCATCATGAGACTCATCAGTGATCAAGTACCTTTTGGACGTTATCACTGTGTCAATTCGGGCTATGCGAACAGGTATGAAGAGGCAAGGGAGATAATTAAGGCCGCCGGTATCACAGGTTGTAAAGTACTTCCTGTCCCATCCAGCGAGTTCCCTCTTCCGGCAGCACGACCAAGGATGGAAGGTATGTCAAACTACGCGATGAGTCTACTCGGAATGGAAAGGATGCGTGACTGGCGTACAGCTCTCAACGAATACGTCACGACTGAACTGTTATCCGGGTGATGACAGATTCCCTTTTCTCAGATATTATTAGCACCTGTCTCAGCAACCAGATTACCAGCCTTTAGAAGAGATACGAATGTTCCTGCGTCTGTCCACCACCCGTCGAGGGTGTTCCACGCAAGCTCTCCCTTGTCTATATACGCATTATTGACGTCGGTTATTTCGAGTTCACCACGTCCCGAAGGCTTCAGGGTCTTTATGATATCGAATACCGTGTTGTCGTACAAATAGATCCCTGTCACAGCGTAACTCGACCCGGGATTCGCGGGTTTCTCCTCTATCTTGACAACTCTTTCCCCATCCAGCACAGGTACACCGAACCTCTCCGGGTCGGGAACTTCCTTCAGGAGTATTCTGGCTCCCGAATCCTGTTTTCTGAACGCGTCAACTGCTGCTACTATATTTTTCTCGATGATATTGTCACCGAGTACGACACAGATACTATCGTCACCGGCAAAGTACTCAGCCAGCTTCAATGCCTCGGCGATACCACCCTCACCTTCCTGATATGTATAGTTGATGTGCTTCAGCCCGAACTCGCTTCCATTGCCCAGAAGCTTGAGAAAGTCACCAGCATTATTCCCTCCGGTGACGATCAGGATGTCGCGTATATCGGCATTGATCAGTGTCTGTATTGGATAGTAGATCATCGGTTTGTCATGCACAGGAAGCAGATGTTTATTTGTTATTTTTGTCAGGGGCAGAAGACGAGAGCCGAGTCCTCCAGCTAGTATAATACCTTTCATTCTCGAAAACTCCTTTGTTCGAACGTTTTGACACCCTGTCATTATAGCTCTATGCCCTTTCTGACTCAAGGGTATATCAACCTGGAATATAATTATTGTTGAACAGCAATAAGAAACTGATTAGTATCCTCTGACTGGAGGTAATATGAAAGTCTGTTTCTTTTCACCTACCGCATACGGATACTTCAACCCCGACAGGGAAAAGTGGGCCGGCGGTGCCGAGACACAACAATTTTTTATCGCACGCCGTATGATAGAGAACGGGATCAGTGTCTCATTTATAACGGGGGACCACGGCCAACCGGATGTCGAGATCTACGATGACATCGAAGTAATAAAATCATTCCGTCCATTCACCGGCAACAGGAAACTCAGGTTCATACCTGACATGCTCAAGGTTAAGAGAGCGATGGAAATTGCCGACGCTGATGTCTTCAACCAGAGATCGACTTCGTTCTACACAGGACAACTTGCCTGGTTCGCTCACAGGCTTGGCAAAATGTTCTCGTTTTCTATCGGGATTGATTATAATTGCTACGCTGATTGCCAGGGGCACCTGTCTTTCCCGATGACAGCCCTGTACCGCTACGGAATCCTCTCAGCAGACGCGATAATTGCCCAGACCGAGAAACAGCGACTACTTCTGAAAAACAACCTCGGTATCGATTCGACACTTATAAGAAACGGTATACCTCTGGGATCCGATGTCAGCACACCCTCTCCCACCCCTTCATCTGATTATTCCACTTCAGGGCCTATTAGTCGCCGACCGGATTACCTCTGGGTCGGCAGCTTCAGAAGAAGGAAACGTCCGGAACTATTCCTCGAACTCGCAAGAAGGATGCCGGAGGCATCATTTACGATCATCGGCGGAGGGGGGGACGACCAGGCCTTTCACGAAGAGATCGTAAGAGAAATAGCAACACTTGAGAATGTCGTTTATCCGGGATTTATGAAGCCTGGCGATATCGACGCCTTTTATTCAAGAGCGTATGCCTACGTCAATACTTCGACTCTCGAGGGATTTCCAAACACATATCTCCATTCCTGGAAATATGGCGTGCCGGTTCTTACGATAGAGATAGACCCTGATTCCCTTATCGAGGATAACGGCATCGGCTCGTGTACTGGCGATTTTGAAGGACTTGTCTCTTCTGCAAGAAGATTGCTCGACAACCCTGAAGAAAGATCCGAGATGTCGTTAAAAGCGATCGATTACGTTCGAAAGAATCACGATATCAGTGAGAAAGCGGACCAGTATATAGCTCTATTCAACAACCTGACCCTTCGCTCCGAATAACTTCGAGAGCATAATATCGAGTCTTTCAGGATATGTATCTCCTGATATGTGAAGTTCTGCCCATGCTCGTACATTTATCCCTGTATTTACAGCGAGTTCCCGGTCCTCAAGCAGCCTGCATGTCTTTTCAGCGAATTCTGCGGGAGAGTCAGCCTTTAGATATTCCTTTCCATCAGTAAGTCCCATCCCTGACACACCTGCATCCGTACTGACCACAGACACTCCCATCGCCGCCGCTTCCAGCATCCTTATCCTGATTCCACCAGCAAAGCGAAGAGGCAATACCATAGCGGAACATTCTCCGAGTTCTTTTCTGATGTCCTCCGCATACCCGGCAAAGATCACATGATCATGTCTCTGCTTCAGAATATCTTCCGGAACACCCATTCCCACTACGCGCAATACTGTCCCTGGCCTTTTCTTCAGTATGATCGGAAAAATATCATCGAGCATATATCTCAGTGCGTCTTCATTGAAATCTGACGAGAAAAGTCCAGGAAACAGAAGAGTATCTTTCAGCCGTTCGTGAAAGGCTGGACTGAATTCATTCAGATCCATTGATGCAGGAAGTCCGACTATCGACTTCCCGGCAAGATACGGCATCTTTTTCAATGTATCCGCATCCTTTTCTGTCACAGTAATTATTGCCGGGTACTCCTCGTAGGCTTTTTTTTCTATCGATTCCCTCATCCTGGATTCACGGTTCCCTGTCCTCTCGGCTCCATTTTCCCGTTTTACCAGATAATCCAGATCGTGAGTGAGCAGAACTACCGGCCTCCCATCCATCAGGCTCGGGAGCCTGAAGAGGTGCCAGTAGTTAGCAATAACCAGATCGACATCTTCTGCTTCTGCTACCGAGCGTATCAGTTCAAGGAAGACCGCGGGAGCTGCATAACTTACTTCGCGGGGAATTGAATGGATCATTGAAATAGACATATTCTTCAGTTTGTAGAAGATCCTGTGAAGAAAGGATCTTCTGTGCGGGGCCACCATCGCGGCCAAATTGACAGATTGTCTCCTGATATCCCCTAGCCTGTCGAGATCGGTCGTTGAGAGAGTCATGGTCGACAATATCACTTCGTGTCTTGAAGAAAGGCCATCGATCAGGTTCATTATCAGTCTGCCTGTTCCCCTTTCAACAGGATATGGACTGTATGGCAATGCGATCAGAATCTTCATCTCCCAGCCCCATTTTTCAATAGTTCATCATATACTGCGATTGTATCGGCCACGGATCTTTCAATCCTGAAACGGGTTTCAAATTCACACCGCGCGTTCTTCCCCATTTCGGCTAGAAGATCCCTGTTTTCATTAAGAATATTTACTTTGTCAGCAATTCCCCCGGGGCTGGAATGGTCGACCAGAAACCCTGTCCTGCCGTCTTTGAGCAGCTCCGGTATCCCGAATATGTCTGTCGCGATCACTGGAAGTCCCCCTGCAAACGCTTCCATGATGACATATGGAGTAGCCTCTACCAGCGATGATACGACAAGAAGATCGGCGGAAGCGATGATCCCTGTAATATCATCCCTGTACCCCGCGAAAAAGACCCTGTCACTCAACCCATATTCTTTGACTCGACCCTCAAGGGCTTCCCTCATCTCACCCTCACCGACTACGGCAAGGACAATATTTTCTGGAAGAAGCCTCATGGATTCGATGAGAGTATCCTGGCCTTTCCTGCTTTCTATGGACCCGATCGATACGATTCTCAGACATTTTTCATCGTGGGTCATTCCAGAAAATATATCGGAAGAAGGTAATGTTTCCGGGTCCGGTATACCGTTATAAACCACCCTTATCCTCGAGCGTGAAACACCGTGTTTACTGACCAGGTAGCGTTTATTATCAGAACTTACAGTTATCACCCTGTCAATAAAAACACTCCCACAACCTTTAAGGATTCTCCCTTTTGGAAATGAATCGATCATCGGAAGGTGTTCTGTTGACAGTATAGCTTTTATGCCGGCTGCCCTGGCTACGGGAGCCACAAGGCTATACCGCGAATCGAAGGGGCCCGGAAGGTTCAGATGAAATATCCCTGGAGATATCTTTTTGAGAATTCTGTACAGAGCCCTGGCGCCTCTCATGGAAAAAATACTTTTCCACTCTATCCTGTGATGCTCGATTCCCGCGTCCTCAGTCCATCGCCCCAGTCTTCCATCTCCTCTATCGGCGCAACTGATAAGCGCAGGGATGTAACCTGCATCGACCAGATTCGATGCCAGAAGATATAGATACCTTTCGGCTCCGCCCGTGTATGGAGCATCGGAAAA
Source organism: Candidatus Latescibacterota bacterium (assembly GCA_019038625.1). Classification (NCBI taxonomy): domain Bacteria; kingdom Pseudomonadati; phylum Candidatus Latescibacterota; species Candidatus Latescibacterota bacterium. The sequence continues at coordinate 15,368 of JAHOYU010000235.1, forward strand.
GAATACTACCTTCACTTTTTCAACTGATCCATTCATATTCTATTTCTCCAGGACTCATGAACCAGGACGGATGGTTATCCTTGTGATTTCCTGGCCGTCAAGACTGTCCCTGTTACGCAGATAATCGTGGATCCTTCTATTTGGAAGATATGAACATTCCTTCATTGAAAGTTTGAACGCATATACACCGGGAGTCATTTTATCTGGAACTGGTATCCGGAATTCCTGTTTCACAGAACAATCCTTCCACTGATCCGGAAATGCCCTTCCACCCATCAATCTTGTAGATCTTGTCATCCTGAAAAACATACCCAGTCGTCTTTCGATCACTCTTCTATACTGCTTGTCGTACCATTCTCTGAAAAAAGCCCCTTTTGGATAATCAGTATCCAGCCGCACGGTCCATTCAAGTGGAAAACCGAAATCCAATCCGTTTACCGACTTCCAGCAGAACCAACCTTTCAAAGTATCTCCCGGTGTAACCTCCCTGGTCTCCATCCACATACTTTCAAGCTTGATTCCAGTGTCCGGAAATTCTTTTCCATACAGAATGTGCGAACTGGAATCCTGGGAAATATCTTCGTCGAGAAGTATTTCCTCCATCCCACAACATTCAAGCTGAGTGCTGATCAAGTCCACAAGTCCATTCGAGTTCGAATCCCGGAGACGAGCCACATCGACCGAAAAGAGAAGGAACCTTCCTTCTCCAGAATCCTCGATCAGGACCGGTCCGGCAGACCTGAATTTCAACAGAATATCGCTTGTCGCCATGATTGGCACAGTATTGAAAAAATCACAGGACGATTTTCGTTTCGTATCCAAAACGATATATCCGACCCCCTCTTTATCCAACCACTCCAGACTCTCAGACAGGGGTACAACCGGGCTGAAAAGATCCCGCGTATTTTCAATCCTCTCCATAGCGCGGGAATCAGCTGGTGAACCATGTTGCCCCAGAATGACCGTCACGAAATGGTCGGTCACAGCGGATATCAGATAGCTCGTTTCCGGGTCCGAACTGATAACAGAATTCGAAGGCAGCCCCGAAAGAAGAGTCTCTATTCTGGAGATGGTTTCTCCTTCGACAGTCCCAGCTTGACCAACGAATCTTCCGGTTATCTCAAAAGCTTCGAAAGTCGCGGTCCTCAAAGGGAGCGCGATCAAAGCGATCAGAATGAGAGCCAGCCCCCTTGCCAGCATTCTGTTCCACCACACGACCCGATCTGAAGTATTGTTGAATCTTCCACTGATCAGGACTCGAAAGGATCCAACAGTTAAAACAGATAGTACACACGCCATCGGTGCAGCATCCAGCAATCGGTAGTACAGGTATCCTCCGAGGGATATCAATAAAGTCGATGTCAGGGGGTTTAAGACGAGCAGCACTGGCAGAAGGAACATCAGTCCTGCGAGAAATCCAGATTCCCTGATTCTGCCGATAAGGAAAATCAGTGGTGATAAAAGAACAATATAAAAGAAAGAAAGTCCGGAATATGACAACACTTCGACAGGGTCTACAACATAGAACGTCCTGCCTATCGCCAATAGACCCTGCGCGTGGGTATGTATCTCATTAAATATTCTCCCTGAGACCAGTAGTCGGACAGTAACAGGAAGAGCAATCGCCACCAGCATGAATGGAAGAGCAAATCCAAGTCGTACCCGCCACTTCGCTCCTCTTCCAGAAAACATACTGTACAGGAGAAAAGAAACTATAGTGATTCCAAGCAATAATGAAAAGACAGGATGAATCAAGACTCCAGCCAGGGAAAGACTGACCGAATAGCTCAGGTTCCACTTCCCACTTCCCTTGATATATCTTATCAGGTATCCGGTAGCAAGCCAGTATAAGGCTAGCATCATATTTTTGCTGTAACCGGCTTTAGTCAACCACACCAGTCCGTCTCCATGTATGAGGAGAATAAGAAACACAGACGCGAGGATCGTCAGGCCCAGTGACTTCAGTATCTCTCTCGCAAATACCCAGAATGCCAACAAATAGAATAAGGAAAGGAATGACGGAAGCATGCGCCACAGGAATAACGGAGAAGTATCAGCCAGAAATGCCCAAAGCGCCATAACAGGGTGCCACATGCCTTTTCGGGGATCAAAAGTTCCGCCGTCACCACTTTTAAAGAAAGAATCGGAAGGGAAAATACGTCCCGTTTCAACACTTCTGCCTATATAACTCAAATGATCCGGAGCATCCGTTGCTACTCCCGTCTCACCAGTCCCGAAGTAAAATACGAAGAGAAGTACAAAGATAACAGAACCGAAAAACAGGAGTGCTTTTCGCTCGCGGGGAGATAACTCATCTCCCGTTCCGAGAATCCCCACGAGATCTCTTCTTTCACAGGGATAGGGATACCCCGATCTTACGAAGACAAGTACGGCCATTCCGGCTGTAGCAACAGCCCCCATGACTACTACTACAGGATAGTCCAGTCCAGGTATAAAACCGAGGCTCACGAGAAGAATGGAAAAGATCATCCCGGATGAAAAAACCCGTGATAACCCTTCCACAGTCACAGTTAACTTTCCAAAAAAGAGATAATTGATATATATCCCAGGCAGAATAAAAATAGACAGAAATGCCAGGCTTATACCAAGTAACTCCGCTCCTGGAATTACTTTGAAAGCGGTCAGGAGGGAAAGACCGAGTATCGATATAGAAATGACAAGTCCAGCCGTTCTCTTGTTCATTCGAACTCCCTGACCTCTCACCAGCCCGTGCTTTTACTTTTGCCTGGTTTTAAGTCCTGCTCACCAGAAATACGCCCGCGCAGATCACGAGTATACCTGCGAATCTCTGGAGTGAAAAGGGTTCGTTAAGCAGAGTCGGAGCGAGAAGCGCAGTTACAACATATGAAAGACTGACCATGGGGAAAGCCCAACTCAGCTCAGTCCTGGATAATATCAATATCCAGAGGACGGCACTCACGGCATATGAACAGAACCCGCCGATAACAAAACCGGATGTAATGACCTTCATCGTCGTCCCCATTATATTACTCAGATCCAGCTTCCCTATCTTGTTTATTCCGGCTTTCATCATGAACTGGCCTGCAGTGTTCAGACAGACAGTTGCTATTATAAGCAGGAGGTTTTTAAACATCTCTCTTCCTTTCCAGGTCAATACGATAATTGTCCGGAAATCATTTCAACGGTTTAAAGCGCAACTTCACGAGGTAGAGAAGATTCTCGAAGCCATCCTTCCACTTGTTCAGTTTGACTTCGCCGACTCGTGGATGATAATTGACGTGATATTCGTCAAATCTGATCTCGGGATGACGAATAGCGTTTATCTTGATCTCCTCACTGAGAGGCATACCGTTGCTCTCAAGTTGAAGCTTGGGATAGATCTCGCTCTTGTATATCCACATGCCTGACTGTGAGTCGTTAATAGCCCTGAAAAAAAGGAGGAACGTGCCAGCAGTGAGAATCCAGTTCCCGAGCTGGTTGGACAGGTTCATAGAATTCTGGTCTTTCAATGGAAATCTTGATGCTGATACAAAGTCGAGATCGTTATCGAGAAGGTGATCGATGCATTCCTCGATCTGCTCGACAGCGTACGTGCCATCCCCGTCCATTGTGACCGTTATATCACCCGTTACAGCAGGCAACCCTGCTTTGTATGCTGCCCCGTATCCTTTGCGTTTTTCAAATACTACTCTAGCTCCCAGCTCTTTCGCGACATTCGATGTCCCGTCAGTGGAATTGTTATCGACTACGACGATTTCATCCACAGATTCTGGAAGCGAGGGTATTACAAGGGCGATTCCCTCTTCTTCGTTATAACACGGGATGACTACTGATATCTTTTTTTCACGATACATGATAAATCCTTATCAGAAAAGGGCTACAATCTTCTCCTTGAAAGGAACAGGAAGACTCATTATCAGTTCTTTCTCCCTGGCCCCCAGTACCTTCATAAACCTGAATCCGCCAATAAGCAATACTATCCCGACAATCATCTGAATGGCCAGAGCCGGAATCGAATCCCATCTCGAAGCCGTGATCGCCAGACAGGCAACAGGAGCCGCAGCCCCATAACACTTCAAAATAAAACCGACAGGAGTTCGGATATCCTTTCGGATCTTCCTGACAGCAATATTAAACACGACGACTTCCAGGAAAAGCACGATCACAACAGGAATAAATGCTCCCCAGATGCCGTATCTGGGAATCAATGCAATATCCAGTCCTATATTTACAATGGCCATCAAAGCTAGCACAATCATGTTAACCCAGCTTTTTTCCATCACATACAGTGCCATACTGAGCGGAGTATAGAGAAAGGAATATGAAAAGACAACGAAAAACAGTTGCGTAAACTTTGCGGCTGGAAGCATTTCGATCCCGAAAAGTATTGGAACAAGAGGCCTGGCGAAAGCGAACCCCATAGCAGCTACCGGTATTACCAGAAGAAAAAGGAGCCGGAAATACAGGTCGACAGCCTCGGGCAGTCTTCCGGAATCCCTCGAGTAGATCTCCGAAGTACCTGCCATAACAATGGGCCATATTGTCAGCGGAACGAATTCCAGGGCCATCTGTGGAATGTCGTATGCGAGGCCAAAATACCCGGAAGCTTCCATACCGATCCATTTCCCGAGAAACAGGACCTCGGAATGCCTCCATATGATCTGATTGAGGAAGCCTGTCACGATGAATGGAAGAGAAAATTTCATCATTTGCGAAAGCGCTGGCGGATTACCACCGCCAGCAGGGCATGACTTGACGAGCTCTGCAAGCTGAGGAAAAAGCGCGGCAGTCATGAGCAGATCGATAATCGCGCCTGCAAGAAGATAGCCGGCAATCCCCATACCAGCCTTAAGAAGCAACATCATAATAATAAGATAACCAGCGTTACCCAAGGCAATTACAATACTGAGCCTTCTAGTCTCATACCATGATTGGAGGGTGTTGCTTATCATGGATATGCCGACTTTGAAAATCACCAACCCCACTGCGACCATCAAATAGAGACTGAAACCACCATCCTGAACCATATAGATAGCACTGATCCGATCCCTGAAGATCCATGTCATCACCATAACGACACACCATGAAGCCATCTGTATTATAAAATATTTTTTCAGGTTGCTCTTGAAAGTGTCCATCCCTCCGCTGACCCTTATCCCCGGCAGAAACTTAAGTACCGCATTTCCACCTCCGATCATTACGATTATCAGTGCGAAACCTGAAAGCGTCTTCAGGACACTGAGCATACCCCAGTTATAACTTCCAAGTAACCGCACTACGATAATGTAGCTGACAGGGCCCGCAAGGTAGCGCGCTACCCTGGCGAATATATTCCATGACATCGCTATTCCCACTTTTTTATATGTCATGTCTATCCAGCCTGCTCTGAGAAGGTTTTTTTGAAAAATGGAGCCACATCCGTGATTCTGGATCCATAGAACTCGACATCCCGATTTGTAAATAATGCGCTGAACATACTCTCCTCAGCGGGATGGTAACCATGCATCGCCGCTACCGGTGTCTTTCCCATAAAACTCGGCACAATAATAATCCCGGCATCGAGCTGGAAGATGATATCACCGAATCGACCGTCTTTGAAACTGATCCCCAGCCTGTCCAGTTCGTCTTCTTTTAGTATTTTCCCACGAGCACAACGGGACAGGATCGCCCTTATTTTATCTCCAGCGTGAACGTCGTTGATCCTGAATCTCGCCATGGTCGAGTCGAAAAAAGGAATATAATCATCAGGGATCCTGAGTCCGGCAGATTCTATTTCAGGCAAAAGATCTATATGATGGGTCACATCACACATCCCGTGATCTCCCATGACTGCCAGAATCAGATCTTGCTGCTCAGAGAGAAGTCTTTCGATTCGCTCCCGGTACCACCCAAGCTTCTCCAGAGTTTCTGTCGATCCGGTCCCGGTCGTATGCATAATGGCATCCAGCCCTGCCGTATATAAAAGGAAAAAACCACTTCTATCTTCTTTAAGGGCAACAGACAATTCCTCAAATGCTTTCTCTTCTGGCGTTTCGTAATCCCAGACTCTCACATTCATTCCGGTTTGGAATGCATAGTCTAATATCGTCTTGCCTCCTCGAACGCTGCCGGGCGCGAACAGTCTCTTTCGAGCAGGAAGATCCAGATACGGAAGTACCGTGCCAGGAACATCGTAAAGGTTATAGTAAGCTGACACCCCGTCGAGATGTTTCAATTTCCAGTTCAACAGACGCCTGCCCCAGAGCCTGGACATATCCGACATCCCGGGAACCGACCGGATGAATCTGAACGGACTGCTTTCCTTCGAAAACGAATACATCATCCATAATTTGTGTTTATCCGGTTTTGATCCAGTCATGATCGAAGTCAAAGCGGACTGGCTGAACCCGGGAACTGTCTCAAGTTTCACCGCATCCGACAAACCTTCGGGTCTGAAGGCGTGTTTATTCACCAGTTCGTACCCTAGAGCATCGATGATTATAAGTACTTTTTTACTTTTATGATCACTCATCTTATCTTCCGAATACAAGTCTGGACCACCATCGATGGCACGAGTCAGCTCCATCTTCCCAGCTTCCACCTGAATATGGAAATCCGCCCGGCGGACTGCCCACGAGACTCTCGGTCCCGTTTTTGACCAGAACAGCCAGCAGATGGACCGACGCGGCCCTTACTATTCCAGAGGGAGTACTGGAGAAAAATGCCTTCCCCAGGAATCCTGCCGTCCGGAGCATATTCACCCAACCGAGCCTCTCCATAATCGGTTTCCACGACCTCATCCAGTCCACGACATGAATCTTGTCTGACCGGAATGCGGCAACATGCTGTAATCCTTTCCATGTCAAAGGCACTACGGCATCGTTTTCAAGAACGGCTGCACATCTGTTCCATGCTTCAAGGATATCTTCAACGCACTCAAGATAGATTTCTCTGAATTCGCAGTCCAGGACCTCGATTATATCAAGGGAAGGATTCATCTTGAAGACACTCCATTTTCTAGTCTTCCTGACTATGACCCTTGTTATCAGGTCCCTGAAAGGAAGCGAATCACATCTCTCATCGAGATACGCCCATCTTTTCTGGTATCCTGCCATATATCTTTTCGAAGCTATGAGTGTGCCTGTCAATATGTCTGTATAACCACGCGCGATATTATAGAGAAAACCATATATCTCATCTTCTCCTTCAAGATCATCTCCTGGCCAGCATGTCAAAAGTGAGGCCATCCTGTTTTCCAGCAAAAGCAATCCCTCGCTCACCTCGATATCTTCAGGATCGAAAGAAGGCAACATATCGAGAATCGATTCTTTTCCATACAAAATTTGCCCGTGATTCTTCAATACGAAAATTCCGGGAGAAGGAGGAAAGGAACGCAGTTCATCAACATGAACGATGCCGACATCCACCCTTCCAATAAAATTCGCCTCCGGAATCAATGCCTCGCATGCCTGTCCCAGTTCCTTTCTGAGAGAGAGCGACTCCAGAAGTTTCTCCCTCGAGTTCAGGACCACAAGCAGATCTATGTCGGAGAGAAAGATCGGGTTTCCACTCTCAAATGAAATAGCGCCTTCACCAAGCGCGAAACTCCCTCCCAGAATGATTGCTTCTGTTTCCTCAAGTCCTATATTGTCGGCAAGTAGCGATCCGCATTCTCGAAGAAATCCATTGAAATGTCCGAGATACCAGTCAGACACGGGATTGCCTGAATCTTTCTTGTCTAGCTTGAAAAACCCGCATTCATCGTACGGCGTATTATCATGATTATCTATACCTGACAATTATACCCGCCTGTATATAAACTCGGGGATATAGTATTTTTTCTTGTTTAAGACAGAACCGATGAATTCTCCATCCAGTTTCTCAACCATGGTCATCGCTCTTTTTATCACTTCTCTCTTCGTCCTGCCTGCTTCTACAACTATTACAATACCCGTGGACAATGCCCCGATTATGGCTGTTTCGGGAGCCTCAAGTATCGCTGATGTATCTACCAACACATAATCGTAATGTTCGCCGACTGCGTTGATAAAGCTTCTCATCCTTTCGGAGTTAAATAGAGGCTGAGTGATGTCCGCACTTCTTATCGTTCCGATCGTTATGATATCCAGCGCACCTTCGTCCAGGACTGTTATCACTTCGGAAAGCTCAGCTTCACCCGACAGCAGATCCAGGACACCTTTCTCATTCTTCACACCGAATAGATCATGAATCTGGGGATTATTGACCGCGCAGTCGATTATCAGGATCTTTTCTGTTTCTCCAAGGGCCAGTACCCTGGCAAGATACGATGCGATCATCGTCTTGCCTTCACCCCCGACTGCGCTTGTAAACATCACAACGCGCGAATCACGCTTCTTGATCTCTGAATCGATGGCATTTCGAAGATTTAACAGAGATCTCCGGAAATTCTCATCCAGCCCCTTCATGAAGCTGGTCTTACCCCGGGATACAGATTTGGTGGTTCGTGGTATCGACACTTTTCCAGAACCGGACTTTTTTGCGGTCTCCGCTTTTCTAAGGGCGTCAAATATCTTGCTCAATTGATTTCCCTTCCATCCTGGAGAGCCTCTACATAGGCCCGTTCCTTCGATCCATCACCGGACTTTCCTTGCTTTCCAGATCTCTTATTCCTTCCCGTACTATCTTGCCGCTGATGGTCCTGGTGTTAGCCACATATCCGAGGAGGAGAACCCTGTCACACAACACATTGATGAGCCTTGGCGTGCCGCCTGAATAATGGTAGATCTCCTCAAGAGCATCATCCGTAAAAATCGGTCCTCCGTTATTAACAGATGCTATCTCCAGTCGGTACTTTATATACTTATTGACGTCCTCATGGCTCAGCATGGGGATCTTGCAGATGCCGGGGATTCTCTGCCGCAATTGACGCAATTCATTCAGGTTGAGAATATTCTCAAGTTCCGGTTGACCGACAAGCATTATCTGGATCAACTTCTTGTCACGTGTCTCCAGATTTGAAAGCATCCGCAATTCTTCCAGGACTTCGGGAGATAGATTCTGGGCCTCATCTATGATCAATACCGTATTTCTGTTGTTTTCGTACTGGGAAATCAGAAAACGGTTAAGAGCCAGAAGCATCTGCGCCTTGTTCATGTTCTCAGCATCGATTCCAAAATCATTGCAGATCAGATACAACAACTGATCGAAAGGAAAAAGGGTGGAGAAAACAAAGGCGACTTCCAGGGAAGGCTGGAAGAGGTCTATAAACGCATTCACTACCGTAGTCTTCCCGACACCGACCTCACCGGTGACTGCGATGAATCCTTTTTTCTGAAATACCCCATAAGTAATATAGGCCAAAGCATCCCTGTGGCTCTCGCTCCTGTATAGAAACTTTGGGTCGGGAGTGACGTTGAATGGCAATTCTTTGAATCCGTAATAATTTTCGTACATAGCTACTATTTACCGTCAAGGTCAGGGAAGCTTGAAAGCACCTGAAATCCCAGGGCATCCTCAGCTTCATTTACGTTCTTTATAGAATGGTCAAGATTATCCATGAAAAATGCGAAACCCAGCGCAATGACCATACTGAAAAGAGGTCCGAGCGCCATGCGCACATAATCCCTCGTCTTCTTCTGGTAAGCTCTTGCGGCTGGCGCAAGAATCGTCACTGAATAATCGGGGTTACTGGCCATATTTATCCTGGAACTCAGATGCTGCTCCTGAAGCAGATCAAGCCTTTCCTCCAGGATGCCCAGAGTCCTGTCAATACGATGAAGCTCCAATCCCTTCTCCGGATAGGCAGTCCTTTCATCCATAAGAGTGCCCATAAGATTCATCAGATTTTTTTCACGACCGGTCACGATCTCGAGTTTCCTCCTGTTGATATCTATTGAGCTCTGTATCTCCACTACCATGTAAGGGTACAGAGCATCTATCTGATGTTTGATTTTTTTCATTTCCCGGTGATCATCGGTATATTTAATGGAAAACTCCGATTCACGCAACCTCAGTTCGACCAATTCTTCCGCATACTGTTCAAGGCGCGATTTCCTCAATCCATCGCCTGTAATCGCAGCTGCGCCTGCCGCCAGCTCGCTTACATCCCTCGACTTGAACTCCTTGAGTGTTTCGATGACCTTTTCCAACTTTATCTTCTCGTCCCTCACCTCTTCCAGATCAGATCTATACTTTTCCAGTCTGGACAAGTTGGTTCTCACCTGGAAAGCAATATCTACCAGCCCCCATTTCTTTTCCACGCTGGTCTTTCTGTCTCTCCAGTATTCGAGATCGGCTTTTGCCGTGTTCATTTCGGACGTGAAGAAATCCTCCATCTCGGGAGGAGTGCGGACCTTCTGATAATATTCCTTGTAAGAATTTATAATCGCGTTCACTGATGCTTCACAGAATATTGGATCGAGTCCCGAATATGAGACCCAGAGAACATTCGAGGTAGCAATAACGCCAGACTGAACCTCTCCGAATCCAATTTTTTCTTCGCTCGAATAACTTTCAGGAAGAAAATCAACGACAAGTTCCCTTGCTCGTTCGATTACCACCTGGGATTTGACCATCTCGATCTGCGAAGATATTTCCTCTTCCCACGGCAGAGTTCTTACACTGCGGCTGAACACACCGGTCGCTTCGCCGCGCCTGACAAGCATTTTCCCTGTCGATTCGAATATGGCGGGTTCTCTCAGATTAAGGGCGATCACAAGGGTAGTGGAAACCAGGACAACGCCCAGAATGACCCACTTTCTCCTGAAGATTACTTCAAGAAAATCCTTTATAGTTGATTCTTTCTGTACAGTCCTTTTTTCCATTATCTTTATCTCGCCGCCTGACCTGTCGCCCTGTAGAATTCATAAACGGTCTGTATATTCGCGACATTCCATCCTTTTAGATACAAGTCCATCGGCCTTAATAAAATACTCGAAAAACTGCTGACGAAATCCTCCGTCGAAGCAAGTTTGGATTTGGGAACCATCACTATATCAAACGGCATCATGGATACATCCAGGTCATATCTGTTATCGTTGATTATTTTTTTAACATCGACTTCTATACCGACTATGTGGTTCCAGTCCACTCTCCTAACGATGACAACCCCATTCTTCTTCGCGCTATCCTTAAGGCCGCGTCCCATCGCGAGAGCACTCATCAGGGTCAACCCCTTCTGATATTCGTATCCTCCCGGATTTCCAACTTGCCCCATCACATATACCATCTGAGGTTCGAATTCACGTATAATCACTGTTATTTCAGGCACACGAAGTATTTCCGAGAATTTGTTTGTCAAGAGGCTGTCGACCTGAGAAGCGGTTTTTCCGGCGACTGCGACCTCGCCGACGTAAGGGTATGAGATTCTTCCGTCAGGCCTGACTTTCAAAGCCTCTCTGGAATATTGTTGATTGTACAGGAACAGCACGTCTATTACGTCACCATAACCGATATAATACTCATCCATCCATGGTACGGACTGGACACTGTCAGCGTCAAACGGCTTTTTTTCTACCTCTCCGTCCTTGATCACTACCATCCTGTTGCCACCACCACAGCCAGTGTACAGGACCAGGAGACCGCACAATACCGCAACAGATATATACGTCGTACAGCGCATTTTACCTTTCATGTCTTCAATTTTGACATCCGACCCTGCTAAATCTATAAGTCGGCGCAAATCTACCTGTTTAGGCGTAATTTGTCAAACAAGAATTAGGGCAAGATACATGCCAGAACGTCAATAAGCCCCTTTCCTGGCGATTACGGCGGGGATTGTCTTGATGATGATCATCATATCGGTCAAGAGGCTTCGTTTTCTGATATATTCAAGGTCAAGCCGCATCCATTCCTGAAAACCAATATGGCTTCTACCTGATATCTGCCAGAAACATGTTATTCCGGGAATCACATCGAGTCGTTTCCTCTGCCAGGGCAGATAATGAGCTACTTCTGAAGGCAGGTTCGGACGCGGCCCTACAATACTCATATCTCCTTTTATAACATTGAGTAATTGGGGCAACTCATCAAGGCTTGACCTCCGGAGAAACCTTCCGACCTTTGTAGCACGCGGATCTTCCTTCAGCTTGAAGATCGGGCCGTCGACTCCACTCAGTGGTCTTAGAACGCCGACAACATTTTCGGCTCCAGTGAACATCGACCGGAATTTGTAAAAATCGAAAGTTTTTCCATTCTTCCCGACTCTCTTCTGTTTAAACAGGATATGTCCGGGAGAATCGAGTTTTATTAACAGGATTATTACTGGAATGACAGGCAGAAAAAGGAGCAGGATCACTATTGCGGCAACCACATCGAATATTCTCTTTAAAACGACGAAGCTTACACGATCACAGACCTCTGGAATATCAACATTTGTGATCACGGGTCCCTCTGATGTCTGCATTATTTCTTTCAACTTGGGAATTCCACTCATTTTTCCTCCAAAAAAACCCAGGCCAGATTCTTCAGCCCGGGTTTCAAGGCATAGAAAAAAACGCCTGCCATAGAAACTCACTTCATCCCACTAAATCCCAGCACTGAAGTAAATACCTATAGCAAACGTTTCTTCGTACACCTCCCTGTACTACGAAGATACTATCACAAATCCAGGCATGATGTCAATACTTAATAATGGGGTTCATGGGGTTCGACAAATCTATCCTGGTTTTGAATTGTCCTGAAGTGATCCAGCATTATAAAGACAATCGCCTCTATGAAATAAGGGCTGAATACAGGATCGGGATAATGATCTCGTGATGTCCAGTGATCGCGATAGAGCGTCCTCCAAACGAAGCCGGACGATTCAGGACATTCTCGCCAGGTCTGTAATGCTGGATAATGTCGAGGTTGCAGGTTGTTATCCTCGAAAATGATGCTCCCTTGTTTCTCGCCACGCTGAAAGCCTTGAGGAAGACTTCAGGAAGTATCACGGCAGATCCGGCGTTGACCACTATTCCTCCCTCAAAACCCAAATTTTCGACACGCTGGCAGAATATCCTGAAATCCCTGTAAGATAATCCACCCCAAGCCGATCCGTCATACGACGGATGCTGGTTGATGATATCCGTGCCAATAGCAATATGGACCGTCACCGGGATATCATGCTCGTAGGCAGATGCGAAGAGACTCTTGTCGCGGTTCGGAGCTTTCTTCCTGCTGATATACCTGCCGATCGCCTCTCCCAGTCCCAACCCATCGGTGACACCATCATCAACTGCTTCGGCAAGAAGCGAAGCTGTCTCTTCAGTAAAACCAAATATCCCCTTCTTGAGATTCGCAGCAACATCCTCGGAAGTCTTCCCGAAAAAGGCGATCTCGATATCATGTATCGCACAGGCTCCGTTTACTGCCAGGGAAGTCATGAAACCGGTCTTCATCATCTCGATCAGGTATAGAGGAAGTCCGCATTTGATCACGTGGGCTCCGATCATCCAGATGATTTCCTGCTTTCCGGAAGAACGCGCCTCCTCCATCGACCTTACGATCTCTTTTATCCTGCTCCCGGCAAGTTGGTCGGGCAGCAAATCGAACCATTCCCTGAACGCGCTTCCGCCTTTGGCAGGTTTTCCGTAGTCATCAAGGGAGACCTTGCTTACTCTCTCCTCAAACGGTATGGTCCTGATCCCCGAAAAATCCGACTCCTTGTATTTACCTGTCATACTCCCCGTCTTTCTCTTCGGCGATCAACCTGATCTTGTCATCACTTAACCTGAATTCCTTCAATACAGCTTCAAATGCCCCGACTATCACCTTTGAGCGCATCATCACGGGCATCCTGACCGTATCATCGGTTAGCCAGATTGTCAACTTCCCACTGTTTTCAAAGATCGTACTTGTCTCCAGGACCGGCTCGATGACGATGCAGTCGAATTCGCCTGCAGGCACCTTGACGGTCTCACGTCTGATGTACTTGATATAGATCGGATAATTTTTATAATCCGTGTGATTTGCCATGGCTACAGCCTGTCCCGGCACAAGAGGAAGAGTCCTCGCGTAATACAGGGCGGTAAGAAAATCATGTGTATTCGGGGCGATCGGGACCGTCTTGTCGCTGTAGATGGCAAGATGAGCCTTCTGGTCAAAATCGACCTGCCTGTCCTTCCTGTATTTCCCTTCCCTGAGATGTTTTATGAACCTGAGGGAATAGAGGTCTTTATACTCCATAAACGACTCATGCCTGTCCCTGACTTTGAATATCCTGTCAAACACACCGTTCGTCCTCGCTACCGAGACGATGTGGTAGCACAGCACACTGTCGAGTACAGCCATATTCCGGATCTCCAGAGTAGCCTCTCCGCCTGTGATCAGTCCGTACCGAATCGAAAATATGAGATTCTCTCCTTCGCCGAAGGGAACAGTCCGGGGAAAGACATTGACCAGTTCATAGCCTTCGAGTTCCGCAATCCCATGGTTCCGGGTTCCTTTCACAGAAATTGAATGATCGGTCTTATCATCACCTGTTTCCTTTTCGGCAGAAAGAATTGAATGTCCACAAATCAGGACAATAATGAGTGCTGCTGATGTCACCTTCAAAATGTGTATCCTACCTCTTGCATTACCTTCGATGTGACACATAATCGTTTCTCCTGCAATTAGTTACCATCGTTACACCGCACAGGATGATGGTCATCCGGTCTTTCATATAAACAGTATCTGCAAGGCGCATGCACAATCGCCGGGAAAGTCTCCTGTTTTAATATTATCTATCGAAAGTAGATGAAATAAAGATACCCTCATGCTCGAGCAATGAGAGCAGTTTTTCGGCTATCCTTGGCGGATTGAATCGATCACAGACCGCCTGACTTCCATTCTCGGCAATCCTGTTTCGGAGTCCTCCGTCTTCAGCCAGCCTCTCAACAGCATCCGCCAGCGCCTTTGGATTTCCGGCTGGTATAGTCAGAATATCATGTTCCGGCCTGAATATCTCTTCGATTGCGGGAGTGCCGGCAGTGATTACCGGCCTGCCCACAGCCATTGCCTGAAAGACTTTATTGGGGATGACCATTCCGGTCTTGGGCGTCGTCCCGAATACTCCGAGTACTATATGTGATCTGGATATTGTTTCTACCAACTCATTCTGGCTCATAAACTCTCTGAAGATCACCGCACCGTCCCTTAATCCGTTGGCCCGCTCCTTTACCTGCCCGAACGTCTGTCCCCCTCCCACCAGAGTGATTTCCAGAGTATGGGAATCGAGAAGCCCTGCTGCCTCGATTATCGTCTCTACCCCGTGAAGTGGCAGATATGAACCATAAAAGAGCACCTTCACAATCTTCTCTACCGGGGGCGCTGGAGCTGGTCGGAATATTTCGTCATCAAAACCCAGGTAAAGTGTTTCTATCTTCCTTCTTGGTATTTTGAATTCACTCGAATAGAAGTTCGCGTGAGCCCCTGTATCAGCAAGAACGAGGTCTGCCAGACTCATTGATACTCGATCTATATTCCTGTTGTGCCAGGCCTGTGCCGAGCCATCTGAGGCATCTCCCCTGTCCAACACCCTGGTCTCGTATCTGGACACAAGTGGATCGAAAACAACTTTTCCTCCGGTCACCCTCGACAGTATGTATGCAAGGGGAACATCTTTATGCCTGAAATCAGGGACAAAAAGAATCTTTCCTTTTTTCCCGGAAAGATACTTCCAGGCAAGCACCGGATACCTGGTATGCACTTTTCGTTTTGTACTGGCACGGCATTCTCCGGTTACTACGCCGATCCTCTCCAGACCCTTTCTAATGATCGAGTTTCTCGGATACAGAGGATCATATCCTCCAAAAAAGACTACAGGCGGACTTTCATCTTTAATTCTTCTACCCGTCCCGATCACTTTTCGGCCTCCACCCTACCCTTAAGCTCTCTCAGAAAGAGGTATTTAAGAAACACATTAAAAGAAGCCAGGACACAAAGCACAAAGCCAGGCATACCGTCGAGAAATCCCAGTTGCAGTATATACATCCTCAGAAACCTCGCAGGTGGATTAAGCAGTATCCCTGGAAACCAGCTGCGCCCTTTTTCCAGAAGGTCTTTAGCTCCATCCCGGCTGTACCGCCTGATCCTGTCGACATGGTCCGACAGGTCACTGTATGGATTATGGAACAAACGCCCCATGAACGAGCCCGCACTACCATCGAGACTAAGTCGCTCATGAACCGATTTTTCCGGATAATGCCCCTTCCCTTTTTTGAAGAATCTAAGAACACGGTCTCTGTGCCAGCCACAGAAACGGATTCGTTTCCCGAGATATTCATTGGAACGTTTCAGCCAGTAACCATTATTTTCACCGCTTTCGCAAGCCTGAACGATCTCATCCCTGAGTTCCGGCGACAACCTCTCATCAGCATCAAGGATCAATATCCATTCCCCGCCGCATCTATCGAGCCCCCAGTTTTTCTGGCTTGCGTGCGAAACAAATTCTCTCTGGTAGACTCTTGCTCCCATCTCACCAGCTATCTTTACGGTATCATCCATCGAAAAGGAATCGACTACGACGACCTCTCCCACTCCCTTTGCACTTTCGAGACAACCCGCAATATTATCCTGCTCGTTCAAGGTTATGACAAGTAACGAGACCTTATTCATATTTTGTTCCGTCATCACATACATCCTTGTCCTCAATACCCAGAACCTTCCTTATCTCTCCCAGGACTTCGGGCGGTTTTATTCTCGAGAGGCAGCCATCTCCTTCATCATTTCCATGCCCATGCGACTGGCAATCGACATCCACCGAAAGCACCCTGTGTTTTTGAGTCATGGGATCCCATGTATGAGGATCCGTAGGTCCGAACAACGTTATAGTCGGAACTCCCTCCATGACCGCAATATGTTTCGGCCCGGAATCGATTCCTGCCAGCACTGAAAGTTCACCGATCAATGCTCCCATCCTGCCTATCCCCATCTCAGGAGGTTTAACAGCAGAATCGCAACAATCGGCGACTCTGGATGCCGAATACTCCTCTCCCGGTCCCCAAATGACTATCGGCCTCATTCCAAGATCCTTTTCTATCGATCTGGCAAGTTCCATAAAATAATCTATCGGCCAGGATTTCGCCCTGTATTTCGCTCCGACTACAAGTCCTGCGTAACCATTTTTTTCAGGTCCAAAGTCCGAAAGAAACTTTCTCGCCCATTCCCTGTGTCCTCCAGCGGCGGCGAAACCTGTCTCGTATCTGCCACTCCTCAGACCCCTGTAAGCTTCAAGTGGATCCTCGTCAACTACTCCCAGTAGCCTTCCCGTCTCGAGATTCGAATCGAATGTATAGCATTTCACATGTTTCCCGTTCCGCATCACTCCACGTGGCAGGATATGGTCGAAACACCAGTTATTTCTCCCGGTATCCATGCCTATCTTATTAACTGCTCCTGACATCTTCGTAATAAGGGAACTTCCGGGAGAACTCAGGAGATCAATAACCAGATCGTATTTTTTTCGTCTTAAAGTCAGGATCGTTCTGAACCTGTCCACCGTACTGCCATCCATTCCTATTACATCATCCACTGGCGCGAACCCATCCAGAGCTTCCCTGAATCTATTCAGGCACAGAAAGTCAATGCTCGAGTCGGGGAAAGTCATTCTCAGCGCTCTGACAAGAGGAAAGGAAAGAACGATATCCCCGAGCGCGTAATACCTCACTATAAGTATCGAACCGGGCTTTTCCCCTGAAGTGATATCTAGCATGTCAGGTCTGTCCATTCTGTGACTTCTACGAGTTTATCAAGGACTGTTTCCACTTTCATCAGATCCAGACATTTCCTCTCATCACAATGATGCAGGTGACATGGAGCGCAATCCTCATTTCTTGTTGCAAGTGAAAAAGGTCCCATACCTTCATAGGGGAACCATATATCAGGTTCCGTCGGACCAAATATCCCTGTCGTAGGTAGTCCAAGAGCAACAGCAAGATGAAGGATCCCGCCATCATTCGCCACTAATGCATCGCAGGCTTTCATCAAAGCTGCCGTATCCCGCAAAGATGAATAAGGGATAATTTTCACATCACTCCCTGATTCCAGGACTATCCTTCTATTCTCCTCCTCCTCACCTGGACCAGTGAGCAGAACGACTCCATAGTGTCCTTTTGCGCATATAACTTTAGCCAGTTCAGCAAATCCTCGTGTTGTCCATCTCTTCGATTGCCATGTTCCCCCGGCATGAAAAGCCGCTATCTTCAACTCGCCCCGTCTTCCCTGGAACAATTTTTCCAGCGACTTTCGTCCGGCATCCACTTCTTCTGCCGAAAGATATACCCTGGGTCGTCTCTCCGACACATCACATTCCAGACCATCAATAAAGTGCAGATGGTGGCTGACCGCGCTCCGTACTCCGACAGGTACCTGGCAGGTATCCGTATACAGATGTCTTCTCCATTTTCTTCTTCCTCCTATTCGTATTGGAATGCGCGAGAGAAAAAGGAGGTTAGCACTTGTAGGGTTGTAGAAAAGGTCGATCGCCGCTGTAATATCGAGGCTTCTGAGTAATTCAAGTGTTCTAAGAAAGGAGCGGTTATTTTTCTCGAGTCTGATGATGCCGTCAAGAGCGGGGTTCTCTTCGAGGATATCGGCATACCGCGCATCTGCAAGGTAGTATATCATCGCTTCGGGGTACCTCTCTTTAAGAGAGGAGATGACCGGAGTCGTAATAATTATATCCCCGAGAAAACGTAGCCGGGTCACCAGGATCCTGAGGTTTTTGCCTCGCTTTTCAGCTTCGACTCCGAAATCCAATTCATTCCTCCCGCATCTTCTTTATGATATCACCGCTGGAATGGTCCTTAGGATCGCCGGTGATCACAGTCCTGCAACCAGTTTCCATCGCTGTCCCGGCCTCGGGAACTGATTCCTCTGTATAATCCGTACCTTTCGCGTGAACGGAAGGTCGCAGTTCTCTGATAATGCCGTCGACCGTGCTTTCCGAAAATAGAAGGACATAATCGACAGAAGACAGCGCAGTCAGTATCTCGGCTCTCTCATCACCTGGTATAACTGGCCTGCCCCCTCCCTTCAACCGTCTGGTCGATGCGTCATCGTTTATCGCCACAACGAGAATGTCCCCGTATTCAGCTGCTTCGGATAGATATCTTACATGCCCCACGTGCAGAATATCAAAACAACCGTTCGCAAGTACTATCTTCTTCTCAGGACCATGACTCCTGACTATTTCATCCATGAGTGCATTAATTTCGTAGAATATCTTCTTGTCGGTCTCCATCACATTACCTTTCCTGCTCTACTCCAATGTTTCCATATATCTATCTCCAGCCTGTCTTTTCTCATTCCCCAAGAAGTCTTGCAAAACCGGATTCCATTCTATCACACACCCGTTCCCACGTATAATCCATGATTCTGCGCCTGGCTTCAATTCCAAGTCTGCCGGCCAGATCGGGATCGAGTATCAGTCTTTCGATCGCTCTGCTTATCGGAAGATGGTTTCTCCAGGATACGACCATCGCGGAACTCCCATGGACCGCAAAGTCGCTTGTGCCACTTTTCGTACACACTATCGGAAGTGCGCAGGCCGCTGCCTCTGCTGATGTATTGCTCCATCCCGCCCTTCTCTCCGCCGAGACAAAGATATCAGAACTCCCGTACATCGCCGCCATCCTGTCTTGTGAAAGATCAAGATAATATATAAACGGTACACCTGGATCGAACCCCACCCTTACATCTTTTTCTTCGGTAGTACGATTATCGAAGAGATAAAGACGGATATCAAATCCCTTCCTTCTGAGACGTTTCACAGCGTCTATGACAAACCTGGTCCCTTTTCTCGGTCTCGACCTCCTGCCATAACAGATTACTCCGACCGGACTGGTTCCAGGTGTCCGACATTCCGTTTTATCCAGGGAATCTTCCAGGGGATAAAAAGTTGCCGGATTCACACCT
Source organism: Candidatus Latescibacterota bacterium (assembly GCA_019038625.1). Taxonomy (NCBI): domain Bacteria; kingdom Pseudomonadati; phylum Candidatus Latescibacterota; species Candidatus Latescibacterota bacterium. The sequence goes on from JAHOYU010000235.1 coordinate 35,186, forward strand.
CCCACACCGTTTATTACGGGGATGGAATATTTCCGCCTTATTCGCTCAGCTAGTCCCTTCGAATTCACCATGATCCCGTACTTCCCTGAAGTCGCTATTTCTCGTTCACGGGATACACCTTCTATCTGGATATAAAAAATATTTTTCTTTGCGCCACTATCATCGAGATGCCCGGTAAATTCGGGAGAACCGGTAACCAGCACATCCAGATCATGATCTCTCAGAGAAGATATTGGCCTTACTTCTCCCTTAAAATCAATCCAGTCGGGACTGTCCCCTTCCGGGGTGAAAAGAACGAATCGATGACCTCTGCTTACGAAAACATTTCCCGTCTCGATATACCTGCGAACCCCTCCGAAAAGCAGAAGGTGAGGCAGAATTGCGCCGATCTTCATTCAAAATCTCCCGTTCAACCGGCGTTTTCAAGTACTTTGATTATTTCTTCAGGAGATGCCACTGCTGTTCCTCTTTTCATAACCACGACTGAGGCCGCGGTATTTGCAAGAATCATCGCTGTCTTCATATCGTATCCGGCGGCGAGGGATAATGCCACGGCTGAAACCACAGTATCTCCTGCCCCCGTCACATCGGTTGCCTCTGGACTGCCCGTCACACCGATATCTATCCTTTTTTCCCCGTTTATAAAAAGGGACATCCCGAACCTTCCCCTGGTAACAAGCAACGAACTGGCAGAGAGCGTATCGATAAGCCTTCTTCCCGTCTTCTCAAGAGCACCAGTGATGCTGATATCCACTCCAGCAGCTCTCGCGGCTTCGACTTCGTTCGGAGTAGCTGTTGTCACACCATTGAATCTCTCTATCCCGAACCTCGAGTCCGCGACGACCGGGATCCTGGCTTTTTTGCATATAGTTATTGAGCGTCTGATCACGCGATCCGAAAATATGCCCTGCCCGTAATCACTCAGGATGACCGCATCGGCTCCGGCAGTTTTCTTCTCAAGGATGGAAAGAATCCTGTCCTCTTCCAATTTCTCGAGCCTTTCCCTGTCTTCACGGTCTATCCTTACGATCTGTTGTTTCTGAGCATGATAATCACCAGCCATGACTCTCGTTTTTGTTGTTGTCGCTCTCCTTCCAATACTTACGACGCCTCTGTATGGAATATTCATTTCCCTGAAATATTCTCTGAGTCTCGTGCCACTCTCGTCATTGGCCGCTATACCTATCGGCACCGCCCTGCCACCCAAAGCGGCGACATTTTGCGCCGCGTTGCCAGCTCCTCCAGGACAATGATCCGACCCGTCATAGCGGACGATGACTACTGGAGCCTCACGTGATACCCTGTCAGTCCGGCCGTAGATAAACTCATCCAGTATCATATCGCCAAACACGACGACTTTTCGTCCCTTCCAGCTTCTGACCGCGTCTATGAATATTCCCTTGTCCAATCCACCCACTTCAGGCACTTCCTTCCATTTATTCTTCCACGCCCATGGATATTACTGACCTCACCTCATCCATGACTTTCTCGACTGTTATCTCATCGAAACACTCCATTGTCCCGAGTGGACATTCTTTTTTAAAACATGGCGAGCATTGGGTCCTGGAACTCAATACCCGGACATTTGCCCCCCTCGGTGCTGTCCAGCGTGGACTTGTCGAACCAAACATCGTCACGACCGGCACTCCGAGTGCTCCCGCTACATGCACAGCCCCGCTATCATTTCCCGCGACCAGTTCCGCATCATCCATAATATTCATCATCTCGGTGATTGAGGACTTTCCAGTCAAGTCCAGACATTTTACCTGTGCCCCCGACACTATCTCCGATGAAACATCTTTCTCTGAGACCGAACCTGACAATACCGGCAGCCATCCCGTCTCCCTGTTGATCTTGTCGATCAACGAAGAATAGCGTTCTCCCGGCCACATCTTTGCGGAACCATATTTTGCTCCTGGGGCGATAATAAAATACTTTCCCTCGATTCCGGCCTTTATGGAAGCAGCCGATCCCTTTCTGATGTGGCCTATTCGGGGAATCGGGATCTCTTTTGTAGTGACTCTGTCCCACTTGTCAACAAGACGCACATATGCCTCCGTCAAGTGACATTCTCGGAGCATCCGCCGGTGTATGCTTCCAGTCAGAAGTAGTCCTCGCATGTCAGTTCCATATCCGACCCTCTGTCCTGACATGACCAGCCATGCGGTCAGGGCTGATGAGAAGGAAGGCGGCAGTATGAATGTGACTGCCAGGCCACCTTTCGTCTTTTCCCGGATCCGCGCTGCTCTTGCCCACGGACCTTCTCCCTTTTTCCAGGTGATCAACTCGTTTATAGATTCCGAACGCTCGTAAACAGGCCTGACATATTCAGGACAACCCGCAAAGATATATGCTTCAGGAAACCGAACACGAAGTACGTCGTAAACTGGCAGGGACATGACAGCGTCTCCCAGCCAGTTCGGACCCATGACCAGAATACGATCAGGCTCTGATCTGGAGGTGATAGAGTTTTCTGTATGTCCCTTCTTCACCGATCAGCTCCTCGTGCGTGCCCGACTGTAATATTCTTCCATCTTCTACCACGACGATCCTGTCCGCATTTTTTATCGTGGACAGCCTGTGGGCTATGACCAGTGTGGTACGGCCCTTAACGAGCCTGTCTATCGCCTCCTGGACCAGCGACTCACTTTCGACATCGAGAGAACTTGTCGCTTCGTCCAGGATAAGTATCTGCGGATTCTTTAGCAGAGCTCTGGCAATAGCCAGCCTCTGCCTCTGCCCCCCGGATAGTTGTGTTCCACGGTCACCTATCACCGTGCTGTACCCTTCGGGCATTTCGGAGATGAACCTGTGAGCGTTGGCAGCTTTCGCAGCCTCCTCAACCGCAGAGGGATCACAGTCATCGAGTCCGTACGCAATATTATTAAAGACCGTATCATTGAAAAGTATGGTCTCCTGGGTGACTATTCCCATCATCGATCGAAGCGACCCGAGTTCGATATCTCTAATATCCACGTCATCTATCAAAATGGATCCCGAACCAGGAGTATAGAACCTTGGAAGCAGGTCGGCGAGCGTGGTTTTCCCTGCGCCGCTTGGACCGACAAGAGCTACTACCTCACCGCGTGTTATCTCCAGATCTATGTTGCTTAACACCTCCGGCCCATCCTCATAACTGAAGCTGACACTCCTGTAGATGATGTTCCTCTCTATTGTGTCGAGCTTTCTTTCCCCGGACCGGTCGCTTTCGGTGGGAATATCGAGGATTTGAAATACTCTTTCCCCTGATGCCAGAGCCTCCTGGATCACATTATTTAACTTGCTCAGGTTCTTGATAGGGCTGACTACCCATAGCATCGCGACCAGGAACATCATCAGATTTGCCGGAGCGAGTTCGCTGTCTATGACAAGGCGTCCTCCATACCAGAGA
>JAHOYU010000236.1 GCA_019038625.1 Candidatus Latescibacterota bacterium
CGTTGAGGTCGAGCACTTTTGGAGCGATTGTCTGCTTGCGGGCAAAGGCTAATAATTGTTTGGTGAGGTTGGTCGAACGTTTTGCGGCCTGATGGATCTCATTCATGTGGACAATAAGTGGATCTGCTTTATCTAAACCATTCAGGATCATTTCTGTGTGTCCAAGGATGATGCTCAGCATATTGTTGAAATCATGCGCCACACCACCGGCGAGTCTCCCCACCGATTCCAGCTTTTGAGCTTGAAACAGCTGCACACGCAGTTTTTCTCGCTCCTCCTTTGCCTGCTTGCGCTCGGTGATGTCTATAATGGATCCGACAAAACCCTCGTACACTCCATTTTTGTCGAGGACGGGGACACAACTGAAGTAAGTCTCGATCAGGCAACCGTTCTTGCGAGTCAGCGTATTTTCTCCGACAATGGGCTCCCCGGAAAGCAAAAGCGCTACATTCTCGTCGCTGATTGTCTTGGCTTTGCTGGGAGGGTAAAGAGTATCCAGTGACAAGCCGTTCAATTCATCCAGAGGATAGCCAGTCAATTCTGCGGTCTTCGTATTTGCAAAAGTTATATGCCCTTCGACATCGACCTGATATACTCCCTGTAGAGAGGCTTCCATTATTGTTCTGTATTGCTGACCCTTTTCCTGCAGGTCCTTTGCGGCCCTCTTGCAGTCGGACTCTGCCTGCTCTAATTCCTGGATCCTCTTTTCCAATTCTTCATAAGTCGGGTTTTTATCCAAAGTTGCATCCAAATCATCTTAAAGCAGTATTATCTGGCTCGACTGAATTCACGATTTCTCGCATCGACCGATTATACTCGAATTCAGGCATTTCTAGCAATAGGGATTATTCTCCTGTCGAAAAACACGGTCAAAGACATCGGGCCTGTGGAGTTATGATATAAATACTGGCTTCCAATTGTACTTGAAGTTCTGTTCAGTTCATTAAACACATCGTCCATGTTCAAATCAGACCATGTTTTTCCATCTACGAAGCGGGTTGTATTGTTGTCCTTTTTTAAATCGTGATATATTCGAAACGACTCAAGATCATTCTCGATCCGATCTTTACCGGTCCAGATATCTTCGACCAGAAGATTCAGCTCGCGCCCCCTCGCTCCAGCATGCCTGGATCTGACCAACTCTCCAACAAATCGCAAAGGCTTGACAAACAACTGCATCTTCTCTTTTGCTGACATGACTACCCTTTAATTCAGCAGCAGGCTTCGCTGGTTATACACTTACATCAGTATCTGTTTAAGAAGTGCTTCTAGTGGCGGCACGTTTGTCACGGTGACAAAATACGGTCGATGATCGACCTGCGACATGATCGCAGTAAAATATCGTCCGGTCGCATCCTATGGTTATGCCTTTTGCCTTTTAGCAACTCCGACAAACGCTCCGGTGTCATGGATCAATAAATCAAAATCCAGATCGATTATTTCCCAACCTTTTTCACCGAGTTTGTTCAAATAACTTTCAGCTTCTTCTAATGTGACTTTAGGTGTTTTAAACATACCTTTTTCTGCCTCTGGCAGGTTTTTGGAGTCGATCAGTAAATATTCCCATTTTATCATCGTCGTGCTCCTTTCAATTTAATGTTCTACTCTCCTACTTACACTCATGAGACACACTTATTCAATTATAAGTTCTCACTTGATACTGTAATTGGTTATAACCTGACAACTTTCAGGGGGACAACCGGTTGAGAAGCCTCGGGAAAGGAATGGTGTCCCGTACATGTTTAAGGCCACAGATCCACGAGAGAGCCCTCTCCACGCCCAGGCCGAACCCCGAATGGGGGAATCCGCCATAGCGCCTCAGGTCGAGATACCAGTCAAAGGCCTTTTCGGGCAACTCATGCTCAGCGATCTTCTTTTTAAGAAATTCGAGGTCATAAGCTCTCTGGCCGCCGCCGATGATCTCGCCATACCCTTCGTTCGCCAGAAGATCGACCGAGAGGCTGAGAGTCGGGTCCACAGGATCCGGTTCCATATAAAAGGCCTTGATCGCCGCAGGGAATCGGTGGACGAAGAAAGGCCTGTCGAAATCTTCGGTCAGGACCGTCTCGTCTTTCGCCCCGAAATCGCCGCCGACCTGGAATTCGATTCCCTTTTTCTTCAGGATCCCCGCCGCTTCCATATAACTGATCCTCGGGAAAGGAGACTGCACCTTTTCGAGTGAAGCAACATCCCTCTCGAGGACTCCCGTTAAAAGATCCCTGTGGTCCTCGAGCGAGCGCCCGACGATCTCCACGATAAAGTCCTCGGCAAGTTGCATGATGTCGTCGAGAAGGGCGAAGGCGACTTCGGGCTCCACCATCCAGAACTCGATCAGATGCCTTCTTGTCTTCGACTTTTCCGCCCTGAAAGTAGGGCCGAAGCAGTATACCTTCCTGAACGCTGCCGCGGTCGCCTCGTTATAGAGCTGTCCGCTCTGTGTGAGATATGCCTTGTCACCGAAATATTCTGTCTCGAAGAGAGTGGTCGTCCCTTCACAGGCGTTCGGTGTGAATATCGGTGTATCGCAGAGGATGAATCCCCTGTTGTCAAAGAAATCACGAATATACCTGACCAGGCTGGCCCTGATCCTGAGAACGGCGTTCTGTTTCGGGACTCTCAGGGCGAGGTGCCTGTGGTCCATAAGGAATGTGTCACTGTGTTCCTTGTCTCCGACCCCTGTATGTGTTATCGGATATGGCTCGGCTACCTGGATCACCTTTATACCTGTCGCTCCCAGCTCATATCCACCCGGAGCCCGCACATCCTCACGGACCGTTCCGGTGATCTCGAACGACGACTCCTGCGTAAGGGCTCTGGCCTGCTGGAAAAGCTCGTCGCCGATGACCGATTTCTCTACTATACACTGAATCAGGCCGGTGCCGTCCCTCATCTGAATGAAAAGGATCTTTCCACTGGAGCGCATATTCTCCAGCCAGCCTTTCAACAAGACTTCCTGCCCGGTGTACTGACCAATTCCGATTATTTCTGCCGGCTGCATAGCACTCTCCTTTCCAATCTGTTGAAAAACGTCCCTGACCATCCGGAACCTATATCTATTTAACATCCTTACCGTCTTTTGTAAAGAGAATAGAAATCTGACTTTTCCTTTAAGCGACACGGCACGATTATTGCCGATGAGCCATCTGAAGGAACATCCTGAATCGAAAATTCCGAGAGGGGATCGCGAAAATCCGTGAATCGTGTATTTTTTCAAGAAGTTAAGGCGAGCCACATATGTACGGCCCTGCTGAGTGTCATCGTATCGGTTGCATTCTGCATGCCGGCCATTGCTAACTCGTTGGATAATATATCCAATCCGAACCTTAAGGAATTCACGAACAGCGAACTCCGCAGAGGAGCTCCATCTCTCTACACCACTTCGAGGGTCCTGTACCGTGACGCTATCGAAACTCTCGAAAGCGGAGACTGGGAAAAAGCTAAAGAAAAGCTGACCCTCTGTGCCGCAATATCTGGTGATTACGCCGCCCCGATGTTCACGCTGGCTCGAATCGAACTATTACATGCTCATCCCGATTTCCTCTATCATCTTATTGAGGGGATCAAGAGGACAGCTGGCAATTATCACCGCCAGTCGTTACTTGCCATCAATTTTGTCTTCTGGATAGTATGTGCGGCCATTATCACTCTCCTCATGACTATGGCTATCCTTCTCTGGAAGTACTGGCGACTGATAGATCACCGTATCAGCGAATCGTACTCGAAAAGATTCGCATTCCCTCCGGGAAGATTCATCGGCGGCCTGATTATAATCTCGCTTCTGTTCATGAGGCTGGGTATCGCCATCTATGCTTCGATGCTTATCCTCTGCCTGTGGCCTCTTGTCAACAGGAAGGAAAAGGCGGTCCTGTCTTTCCTGACAGTACTGGTCATCGTTCTCTCCCTGGCGGCACCGTTCAGCAATGTTTTCGTGCCGGCGGTGGACGAGGAAAGTATAACCCGGAAATTCTCGATGATGAACATGTCGGGAGTAGACGGAGACCTGTACAATTCAATAGCAGCGATCGACAATGGAGATTTCATTGCAGAAAAAGACTTCGCTCTGGGAACATTAAACTACAGGTTGGGCCGGTACGATATGGCAAGACAGGCCCTGCTCTCATCCGTTTCCCGCAGATCTGATTTCCCCCAGGCCTATCTGAACCTGGGAAACGTCTATTTCATGCAGGCCGATTACAACAAGGCCCTTGCCGGTTACCAGAACGTCATATCAATCGATTCGACCAGCGCCCTGGCCCATTTCAACATAGGCCAGGCATATATAAACAAGATGCTTTTCGCCCAGTCGAGCCGGTCTCTCAAGAAGGCTAGTGAAGAGGGCATAGAAAAATACAGGGCAGGGCATCCGGCCGTGATGCTGGGGGACCTTACCGTGTACGATGAGGGATTTCCCACATCCGAGCTATGGTCGATTGCCTGGCGCGAAAGCAGTGGACAGAACGACATTCTGCTCGACAGGCTACTCAGGCCCTACCTTCTAATTCCATTCGAATGGCTGGGATATATTTTGGCGACTGCCTTGCTGGCTGCGCTGATCCTCTCGCGGAAGACCCCTGAAATATTCACTGCCTTTAACTGCGATAACTGTGGAGCCGCGACCTGTCCGGAATGTTCGGACGACACGACTGGCCTCAAACTCTGCGTCGACTGCTCACGCACTATAAGAGGCCTCTCTTCGGTAAAGGTAATGGAAGCTCTTCTGAGACATCGCAGACAGAAGATCTCGGGCGGCAGAAGTTCCCGAAAAAGACTGAAGACGGCATTTGTGTCAGGCTCTGCCTGGCTGATGTCCGGAAAGACTCACCGCGGTGTCGTTGCGATCTATGTAGAGACCTCGGCTGCTCTCGCGCTTTTATGGTCCGGATCATACTTCGCTGATCCAAGGGGACTCCCCATCACCGACCCGATCTTCAGGGTCATTCTCCTGATATCCACGATCCTGGCCATCCACCTGATCTCACTGAGAGTAAGGCCCGCAATGGAACAGAAGAATTTCCGGGTCCTTCCTCCAGATTTCAGGATCGATCCAGTCGTTGATGAAGGAATAGCGGCCGGGCAGACCACTCCGGTCGAACCAAATACGAACGAACAGAAATTCGAGGCATTTCTCGATTCGCTATAGGACTCATCGTACGACGGAAAGGACACCAGATGGCGCTGGAAGGAAACGCAAAAGACTTTGGATTGAGCGAGATTTTCCAGCTGATCTCTATTCAGAAGAAATCGGGAATGCTCTCGATCACCGCGGAAGATAACATCGCGATCTTCTTCCAGGACGGAATGATCATATCTACAAGAGACAGGCGCAACAAATCGAAGGATCCGCTAAAAGACTATCTACTCCGATACGGCTTCATCGCCCGCGACGAGATGAACAACCTTCAGCAGATACAGTCTGGATCGAATATGGATCTCACAGAGATTCTCCTGTCCGAAAAGTATTTTTCTGAAGACGAATTGAGGGCCATCTTTTCCGAACAGGTATATGAATCGGTCCACGAAGTCCTGAGCTGGCCGAAGAGCCAGTACAAGTTCATCATCGGCAAGAACGTCCTGTCCGGGATCAAATCGTACGCTTCTCTCAAGGTAGAGGGCGTTCTGATGGAAAGCATGCGCAGGATAGATGAGTTCCCCGAGATGCGGAGAATATTCCCCAGCGAAGACATGATCTTCCAGAAAAACCCCTCATCCTCATCCAATAAGGAAACCACCCTCGCTGGAAACGAAGAGGTCATCTATGATCTTCTCCAGCAGGAGAGGACTCTCGAGTACCTTGTCTCGCACTCGAGAATGGCGAGGTTCTGTACGTATGAATCGCTGAAACGTCTTCTTGAGACCGGATTCCTCGAATTCAGGGAAGCG
>JAHOYU010000237.1 GCA_019038625.1 Candidatus Latescibacterota bacterium
CCGGGGGTGGGGGCGGAGAATCCGGGAAGCTCGGTGAGGCTCTGGAAAAAGCGGTAGAACTGGTCAGGGAAGAACTCCAGAAGTGAAAAACAGATCGATTCGTGACGACAAGCAGAGATCCGCGATGGTCAGGACCCAGATCATATCTCGGGGTGTAGTGGACCAGCAGGTGATAAAAGCCATGAATAAGGTTCCCAGGGAATTGATGGTCGGAGTTGAGGGCCGGTCGATATCTTTCCAGGACGGACCTGTTTCAATAGGTTGTGGTCAGACTATCTCACAACCTTATATCGTCGCGTATATGACCGAACAGCTCAGGTTGACCGGGACGGACAGGGTGCTGGAGATAGGTACTGGCAGCGGATATCAGACCGCCGTTCTCGCGGAGATCGTATCGGAAGTATATACAGTGGAGATCATCGACGAACTGTCACAGAGGGCGCGCGGGGTACTTATGGATCTGGGCTATGATAATATCAGATTCAGGACTGGTGACGGGAGTGAAGGATGGCCGGAAGAAGCTCCATTCGACGCGATAATGGTGACCGCTTCACCTCCCTCCATTCCCGATACTCTTTCGAGGCAGCTGGCCGATGGCGGCAGGTTGATATTGCCCGCTGGAGTCGCGTCCCAGTATCTGTTCAGAATCACCCGTAATGATAACAATTTCGAGGAAGACCAGTTGATCGGAGTCAGATTCGTCCCGATGACAGGCCGTGTTCAGGAGGGAAGATCGTGACAGGAGTGATCTACCATGAACTCTTTGGCAGGCACCTGGAGGGTTACCAGCATATAGAGAGTACAGGCAGGTACGAGGCCGTCATGGACAGACTCAGGAACTGTGGAGTGACGGAACGACTTTCCTTTATAGAGGCTCAGCCGGCCAGGCCGGAATGGATAGAGGCTGTGCATGACCAGGACTTTGTGAACGGGATACTGTCGATGGATATGGATTCGCCTGTCGTCCTGGACTGGGGCGATACTGTCGCGACGAAGTTTACTCAGCAGGCTGCCATGCTGGCAGCAGGAGCAGGTGTTCAGGCGGCTGGAAAAGTCCTGAACGGAGAGTTGGATTCTGTGTTTTGCGCGGTAAGGCCTCCAGGACACCATGCCGAGCGCGACAGGGCCATGGGCTTCTGCATATTCAATAACATAGCGATTGCCGCAGCATGGTTGCTGGGGGAGGGAGGTCTGGGCCGGGTAGCGATAATCGACTGGGATATCCATCATGGCAACGGCACAGAGAGGATATTCATCGAAGACGACAGGGTGCTGTACGTCTCCATCCATCAGTATCCCCATTATCCGGGAACAGGTCATGAAAATACGACTGGGATCGGAAAAGGGGACGGTTTCAACCTCAATATACCTGTCGGTTCAGGCAGTGGGGATGTCCTGTATATGGATAAGTTCGACAATGTGGTCGTGCCGGCCCTTGATAAATATAAGCCGGAGTTCATCCTGATCTCTGCCGGATTTGACGGACATTCAAATGATCCTTTATCCGGCGGGTTATTGACCGGCGGTGTCTTTGGAGAGATGACTCGAAGGCTTATGGGAGTGGCAGACAGGCACTGCGGGGGAAAGATCATCTCTCTTATGGAAGGTGGCTATGATCTCGATGCCCTTGCAGACAGCGTAGAGGCTCATGTGACCGCCTACATATAAAGCATGTATTCAGCTCTGCTCTCGTTGACCGATGTGACCCTTATCCCCGGGATATCGATGATCGGGCATTTGTTTTCACATATCCCGCAACCGATGCAGAGTCCCGGATCGACTTCAGGTCTCTTGATGATAAACGGGTCGCCGTTCTTGTTTACAGCTTCGACATCGAAGAATTTGATAGCCTTGCCGGGAGCCGGACAGTGTTCCTCGCATACTCCGCAGTTTCTTCCCATGGCCCAGGGGATACACCTGTTCTTGTCGAAGAGGGCCAATCCGATACGGACCGCCTGTTTTTCTTCAAGAGTGAGTTTTTCGATGGCGCCAGTTGGACATACCTGTGAACAGAGATTGCAGTTGTATTCGCAGTATCCCAGCCTGGGAACGAGCATCGGTGTCCATAGCCCTTCGAGTCCTGCCTGAGCAAGAGTGGGTTGAAGCCCGTTTGTCAGGCAAACTTTCATGCATTCACCGCATTTGACGCAGCGCTGCAGGAATTTCTTTTCATTGATCGCTCCGGGTGGACGGATCAGATCGGGGTGCGGACGCTTGTTGTGTTCGCCAAGCCTTACGATCGGCACGGAAAAAGCCGCCGCGGCTGCTGTGGTTATCAGCCATCTACGCTGAAGGTCGACATTGCCATCCCCTGTACTCTGCAGGGTCGGGTGAATCGAGATAGCGTCTACCGGACAGACATCGGAACAATTAAAGCAGACCAGGCACTCCCTGCTGGCCCAGGAGCCGGGAGGAAAAGGAGTGGCGTCTCCCTGGCATGTCCTGTTGCATGTATGGCAGGAAACACATTTTCCCTTGTCCACATCGACTCTCGCGAACATCTGCTTCGTGCCTATCACTCCGAGAAGGGCACCCAGAGGACAGAGGTAACGGCACCAGAACCTGGGAGCGAGGAAATTCAACCCGAGGATCACCGAGAAAAGAAAAGCTATTGTTATCATCTGTCGGAATACCGGCTGTTCGAAAGCGAGCAGAGTCCCGGTAAGGAATGAAAGCAGAGTATCTGCTCCCGGGGAGATCCCCGGGATATTCGTCATATAGGCGAAGTCGAGTATCGATCTCACAAGGCCGTTGACAGCCGGGTTGTATCCTATGGCCAGGGAACGGATGGTCAGTGAGATCGGGTCGAGGAATCCGGCGGCGTTCCATCCGAAAAGTGCTCCGGTAAGTATGAAAGCAAGGATGAAATATTTTATCTTTCTCAGCCTGGGAAAGTTTCCGTCATCCGGGTGCTTCGGCTTGCGTCTCATGCGCAGAAAACTTACTGCCGTGTTGAGTGTGCCGAGCGGACAGACCCAGCCACAGAAAAACCTTCCAAGGATCACCGTCAATACTACCGTGACAAGAGAAAACAGGAATACTGCCCTGACCGCGTGCGAAGCGAGAAGCGAACTCAGTGCGATCAGCGGGTCGAAATCCAGGAACAGCCTTACAGGCATCCCAAGCTCATCCTCACCCTTATACTCAGTCTGTACAAAGAGGATGAGAAAGAAGACCAGAAAGATGATCTGCGAGCCTCTCCTGAGATTTTTCATCTTTACCTACCCGAGTTTGATTTCCTGGTACCCTGCACCTCCGAAATCGGATGTTCCGAGGCCCTTCTTTTCGGCAAGGGATATATGGGGGAACAATGCCAGGTCGTTGTCGAATCCGGCATCTGTAAAGAGCGATATCCCGAACGCGTCGATCTTCACCGGGTCGGTGCTTGCCGCTATCGTGTCCATCCGCACTACATCCTTCAACGTGCTGCCCTGTGGCCCATTCGCCTTGAGTATGCGTACCGCGTCGAGTATGGTCAGGTCCGGTTTGAAATAGGCAGTCAGGTCGACGATGCATTCGGGAAGCTTCTGATGAAGAAGGTCGCGTCTTCCGCCGATCAGTCCCATGAGATTCTTCATCGAAAGTGTCACGTTCGAAAGGCCATGGTGCTTGGCAACGGGCAGGTTTATTATCTTGTCCGCGTCTTCGGCTTCCCTGTAGACTTCCCATTGCTTCAGCACTTCGCCGCCAAGGTCCTTCTTGATGAACTTGCGAGCCTCCATATATGGAACTTCCGCTCCCGCTTTTTCGGCAGCTTCGCGTATACCGCTTCTCTTGTATGATCTTCTAGCGTCGTTGCACGTGTTGTCCGCGACGATCACTTTTTTCGCTCCAGCTGCCAGGACCAGGGAGACCACAGTCTCAACCACGATCGGGTTTGTAGTGGCGGCCTGTTCAGGTTTTCTGTCCCACGAGATGTTAGGTTTGACGAATACAACATCTCCTTTATCAATGAATTTCTCCATACCACCCAGCATGGACACGGCTTTTTTCACTGCCGCTGCGGCGTCAGGCCCCCTGACGACCGCGAAATCGATGTTTCCGTCCGGCATTGTGGGCATGCTGCCGAGTTTTGTGGCGGGAGAAAGTGCCCACGCTGCTCCCGCGCCGAGTACCTTGAAGAACGTTCGTCTTGTAGCCATCATTCACCTTCCGTCACCGCATTGATTCCATAATTATTCATACATCGGGATTATATCGATTGTTCCCGCGACAGTAAAGTTTTAAACCGGAGTCAGACAATGGTTAATTTAACGTCAGCTCACCGATTTTGATTGAATCGGCAGGTAATTGCGATTATCTTCGCCGGAGTATTCTTTTTATCAGGGACAGTAGCTTTCAGAGGAAAGTAGCCGGGAATGGATGAGCAGGAGTTTCAGCCGAAGATATTCTATCGAAAATTCGATTCTCTTCTCATGAGGATCGAGGGAATCACGGGTACGCGTGACATGCTTTCCCTGATGCTCGATGAGCTCGTGCAGTCGTTCAACGACGATCTCAATATCAAGAGCGGATGTATGTACAGGCTCAAGTTCGGGTTATTTGTCCTTGTCAGGGGGCCGATGGGGGAAGACCCTGAGGAATGGCCCGAGACTATGCCTCGGACCGATCAGGTCTTCTCGATCCTGAACCAGCACAAGAGCTATATCTTCGGGGCTGAGGAATCTCCTCCCTGGGGAAACAACAGTATCGCCACGTTTCTGGGTGAACACGACGAATTTCTTCTGGTGTTCAGGCTCAATGAGGGATGGGTCAGGGAGACCCTTCAGTTTTCCATGAATACGATACGAAGCACCTTGAACCTGACGAGATCGACCAACCGATTCAACGCCGACATGCAGGAAGCCTTCAATATTCAGAAGAGCCTCCTGCCTGAAAAGGATCCCACATTCAACGGCTACGATATCTCAGGGAGATCTGTGCCCGCGGAGAGAGTCGGCGGGGACCTTTACGACTTCAGTGTCCTCGACGAGGCTGTCCTCAGCTTTGCTATCGGGGACGCGAGCGGACACGGACTTCCAGCGGCTCTCCTGGCCAGGGATGTAGTCACCGGCCTCAGGATGGGTATTGAGAAGGAGATGAAGATATCGGGTGTCATAGGAAAACTGAACAATGTGATTCATCAGAGCAGGTTATCGACCCGTTTCGTCTCTCTCGTCTACGGTGAACTCGAGCACAACGGGACGCTCGTCTATATAAACGCGGGTCACCCACCCCCGCTTCTTTTCAAGAGCGATGATATGAGACGGCTCGATGTCGGTGGCACTATACTCGGTCCGATACCCGATTCGATATTCAAAAGGGGTTTCGTGTTCATGGACCCGGGAGATACTCTCGTGATGTTCACCGACGGTATCCTCGAAGTGACCGACAGTCTTGGAGACATGTACGGTGAGCAGCGTCTTATCGACACTATCAGGGACCATCGGGATGAGACGGCAAAGCTCATTACCGAATATATCTTCCGAAGTATCAAGGAGTTCGGTGGCGAGGAAAACCTTGAGGACGACGCGACGGTGACCGTTATCAGGCGCCTGGCCGGCACTGAGCATTCGACCCTCTGAGCGCTCAGAATCTGCTTCACTTGACCTTTTCAGAAAAAAATCATAGACTGGTGCGGAAGCTGCTGTAAAAGGACCCCTTTCTGAAGACGGCGGCTCTCGTTTGATTAGAATGAAACTGAAAGCTCATTGAGTGGAGGATCAATATGGCCAGGGCAAGAAAGCCGAAGGAACTCGCACCGGGCAAGCTTAGATGGGTATGCCCGACTAACGGATTCAAGTTCAGGACCACAAACGATATTAAGCCATGTAAGGATATCATCGGACAGGAGAGAGCCCTTCAGGCTATCAAGATGGGGCTCGAACTCGATCACAGGGGATACAATATCTTCATAACAGGCCTGGTCGGGACGGGCAGGACTACTACGATCAAGCATCTCCTTGAGAGAATGGACAGCAAACACGACGTACCGCCCGATATCTGCTACTTGCACAACTTCAGACACCCGTCGATGCCCGTGATGATTGAGCTGAATGCCGGAGAAGGGATACGGCTGGCCGCTGACATGGATGGGCTGCTCTTTGACCTTGAAGACAAGGTGCCTATCGTATTCAAGGGTGAGTTCTATCAGAACCGCAGAAAAAAACTACTGGAGAAATACCAGTCCCAGCAGAAGACCATTATCTCCGCGTTTGAGGAAAAGATCAACAAGGAAGGGTTTACGATGGTCAGCGTACAGGTCGGTACGGCCGTACGCCCGCAGATCGTTCCCGTTCTTGACGGTAACCCTGTCGATTATGCACATGTCGTTCAAATGGTCGAAGAGGGAAAGATCCCGGCGGAGCAGTTCGAGACGATGAAGGAGAATGCTACGATACTGTCGGAAGATATGGCTCATATCTACGAGCAGATGAAAGATATCGATAAGGAGATGAGGGAGCGTCTGGAAAAACTCGATGTCCAGATAGTGCATCCAGTCATCCATGAAATGATCGACGAAATCCGCAAACGATTCAGGAACGAAAAGCTTGGCGGACTGCTCAAAGTGATAGAGCGTGAACTTATCAACAGATTGTCTCTATTCAGGGATGCAGATGAAGATGAGTCAAGGGAAACCCTGGCGCTGGCGCAGGCGGAAGATCGCAACGAGGACCCGTTCAGGGAGTTTCGCGTGAACGTTGTGGTCGATAATGCGGAGACGAAGAGTCCTCCGGTCATAATAGAGAATTTCCCGAATCTTGTTAATGTATTCGGAGTGACGGAGCGTGATTTTCACCCTGGAGGATGGTCGAAGACGGACCATATGAACATCCGGGCAGGAGCATTTCACAGGGCTTCCGGAGGATATCTGGTCCTGAACGCCCTGGATGTCTTTATAGAACCGGGTGTCTGGCAGATCCTGAAACGAACGTTGAAGAGCTCGGAATCGATTATACAGAACTACGACTCGTTCAGCTTTATGAGTACTTCCGCTCTCAAGCCGGAAGCGATTTCTGCCAGGACCAAGATAGTCCTGATCGGTGCCGCGCGTCTTTACTATATGCTCCAGTCAAATGACGAGGATTTCCGCAAGATATTCAAGATAAGGGCAGATTTCGACCTTGTAGTCGACAGGGACAAACCCCTTGTGAATCAGTATGCCGGGTTCATAAAATTGCTATGCGACAAGGAGGACATGCGGCCGTTCGACCGGTCCGGTGTCGCTACTGTAGTGGAACATGGTGTAAGGCTCGCGGGAAGGCAGAACAAGCTGTCGACCCGATTCTCGACGATTGCCGATATCGTACGTGAGGCTAACTACCATGCTGCCTCTTCGAAGGACAAGGTCGTAAAGCGGACACATGTCGAAAGGGCTCTCGAATGCAGAAAGCTGAGGGTGAATCTGTACGAGGAGAAGCTTCAGGAGAGAATCGACGAAGGCACCATAATGATCGAGACTTCCGGTGCGGTCGAGGGACAGGTAAATGCTCTTTCAGTGTATAATATGGGCGATTATATGTTCGGAAAGCCATCGAGGATCACCGTCAGGACAGCTCTCGGAAACTCGGGGGTCGTCAACATCGAACGGGAATCGGATATGAGCGGCAACATCCATAACAAAGGGGTTCTCATCCTCACAGGCTATTTGAAAGGCAAGTACGGAACGGACCATCCCCTCGCCCTGAGCGCGAGCCTCTGTTTCGAACAGTCCTATGGAGGTGTCGATGGAGACAGCGCCAGTTCTACCGAGCTTTATGCCATACTTTCCAGCCTGTCCAGGCTGCCGATAAGACAGGATCTGGCCGTAACGGGGTCCATCAACCAGAACGGCCTGATTCAGCCTATCGGAGGGGCGAACGAAAAAATCGAAGGATTCTTCCGTGTATGTATGTCGAAGGGCCTGAAGGGAACAGAAGGAGTAATAATTCCTCACCAGAATGTGCCGGATCTGATGCTTGCTGACGATGTGGTACAGGCAGTCAAGCGGGGAGAATTCCATATTTATCCTGTGAAACATGTCGAAGAGGGAATAGAGATACTGACCGGTGTAAGTACGGGTAAGCGTCTGAAAAGCGGAAAATACCAGGAAGGGTCCGTCAACGACCTGGTCCAGAAGCGCCTGTTTGATTTCGCGATGAAATGGAAAAGATTCGGTACTGACAAGAAGAAGAATAACAGCAGGGAAGGGGCCGGTGACTGATCAGGAACCGCTGCCCTGGCAATAAAAGGATTTTTGCCGGGAAACGATTCCCTCGTTGCTGATAATCTGGAACCGTTTCTCGAAAAAATCGTTAATTGAGTAACTGACTCATGACGGAGGAAAAAATGGACAACAGCAGATTTAGATCGTTCGTGATTCTGGCAACAATGCTGGCAGTAATATCGGGATGTGGTGGAGAGAAGATGGTCGAGGAGGACCTTCCCGATGTAGAGGTCGGTGTCAACCTTATCACAAATCCTTCCTTTGAGGAATGGGACGGATTCTTGCCCGTGGGATGGAAAGTCAGGTTATTTTCCGGGGAAGGCAAAAATGTCAATATGTATGGAAGGAACAGGGACTGGTTTACGACCGGCGAGAACAGTTATTATCTCCGGGGCCTCTTCAATACGGAGAAATGGATGGTACTTTCGCAGATGCACCCTGTCAGGCCGGGATATGAAGTCTATTTCGCGGGGATGATAAAAACTGCTGGAATAGAAAAGTCGAAAGGGCAGGAAGACAATATCAGCCTGTTCATCATATTCTATAATGCCGAAGGTGAGCGGGTGAACGACCGTTATTTCGCTGATTCATGGACCTCGAGGCGTGTGGGCACAAGCCCCTGGTCGAAGAACGAGAACAAGATAGAAGTGCCTGACAAGGCCCGGACAATGGAGGTCGGACTGATAAACCAGATGACCGGCTACATCTACTTCGACGATATCGAGGTAAGGTACCTTGAAAAGTTGAAGTGGGAGGAAAAGAAGACGAAGTTCGTCACTTTCCAGTGGGACCCTGAAAGGCCGATTCCGGAGAATGATCTTCAGAGGGAAATGGATCTTATCAAAATGGTGTCCAGGGAGGCTCGCATCAAGGATGTGGAAGACCGGATATATTACAGGATGTATCCGAGCGAACAAAAGTTCATGGATGTGACAGGACGCAAGAGATACCGTCAGTACTCAAACTGGAGTAAGAAAATCATACACACGACGGCCTCCTTCGAAGATCATGAGATGATTCATATGATCCTTTATGAGCTGGGTACTCCACCAATGGGTATGGCAAAGGGGCTTGTATTTTACTTCAGGGCGAAATTCAATGGCTGGGATGTCCATAACGCGGCCAAACAGGATCTGGTGGCAAAACGGTTGCCCGGCCTGTTCAGAACCGTAAAAAGGAAGTCTTTCACCGATTCCAACCTGACCGTCACTGTGCCGGGCTGGGCTTCGTTCGTGACCTGGCTTATCGATAAAAATGGAATGGATAAAGTACTCAAGCTGTACAAAGCGACAGATGAAATAGACGAGGTCGGGCCGTTCGAGGTCCACTTCAAGGATGTTTTCGGTGAAGATTTCAAGAAACTCGATCAGGAATGGCGTTGGTTTCTGCTCAGATACGAATGTGATGCAGCCGCGGATACGATTTTCTGATACCGTTAAGTGGGTGACTGCTACAATCTGATCATCGGTTTGTCGAAGGCAAGCAGGTGACAATGGTCGGGAGTCGCGGATGAATGGAGATTTCAAATTCTGTCCCCTTTGCGGAGCGGAGATGTCTGAACGCGAAGAGGGCGGTTTCCCAAGGATGGCATGTTCGGTCTGCGAGTTTGTCCATTACCATAATCCCGCTCCGGCAGCTGGTGTGATCGTCAGAGATGAGGAAGGGAGGATCCTTCTCGTCAGGCGGCGTTTTGATCCTTACCAGGGATTGTGGACCATTCCTTCCGGATATATTGAATATGATGAAGATGTCCGGTTGACAGCGGTGCGGGAATTGGAGGAAGAGACAGGCCTGGTGGTCGGGATCGACGGTATTCACTCTGTCGAATCCTGTTTCGATGATCCAAGAGGCAATACCGTCGTTGTCATGTACAAGGGGCACATCAAGGGTGGCAGGCTTAAAGCCGGTGATGACGCCGAGGACGCGGGATTCTTCAGCCTCGGTGATCTGCCTCCGATCGCATTCGATTGCCAGAAAAGGATCCTGTCATTGATTGCCGGCAGGAAAATCTGAAGAAGCCAATAAAGACATTCGTCAATTAAGCGGTTTTTTCTTTTTCTTTTCTATCCGCATCACATATATCAAAAGGCCGGTGAAGCCTCCCCATACAAGTCCGCAGATCACGATCATCATGGCGATAGCCTGCCCGGTCATCGGTCCTCCTCCGTTTTTGAGTCGATGCGCGAAAGCCCGTCAGTATTATGGAGCGACCCTGGATAAGTCTGCGACCTTTCGAAAAGAAGCCTGTTAACAGGTCTCTGGAATATCAGAAGCAGGCTTATGACCAGCCCCCACTGGAACAGGCATGTGCCCAGACTGAAAGTCCTGAAGGGGTGATACCATCGATCCGGATCATATACGAGTACTGCCTGCGACAACCACCACAATGTCATGGCGGCGAACTCCACAGGGATGAGAAAACGTACTGCGAAATCGAAAGCCCTTCCAATTCGGATATCGTTATCGATGTCGTTCAGCATCTCGCGCCGGAACCTGGCTACCCCATAGTCTATGACTATCAAGGCGAACAGGAGACCGCTGAGTAAGAGCCCCACGCTCCACACCCAGTCCTGATTCTGAAAGAAAGCCGGGTCGAGAGCGGATGGGAGGCCGAAGATAAAACATGCGATCGATATAATAATGATACCCTTTTTTCTCGAGAGTCCGAAATCCATCATGTTGCGGGTGCCGAGTTCGATCATGGATATCAGTGACGAAAGGGCGGCTACCGAGAGCGCGAGGAAGAAGATGAGAAGAAAGAATTTTCCACCAGCTATCTCCTCAAAAAGTTTCGGAATCCAGATAAAGGTCATCCCTGTGCTGAGCGGACCGGTGTCTCTTGCTATCGATTCTGCCTGCCCGGCCGGAAGGATGGCGAATACTGTCGGTATAACGGCCAGGGCCGCGAGAAGGGAAGCGGAGTTATTGCCCAGGCCGGCGAGAAAGGAGGTGGCGACTATATCATCATTCTTTTTCATGTAGACGGCATAGGTCAGTATCAGACCCCATCCCGCGCCAGTGGACCACGCACTCTGGGTCAACCCCTGGAGCCATATTTTGTAATCGAGGAGAGCCTTCCATTCAGGTTGAAAAAGATAGTTCAGTCCGGCCGAAGCGCCCGGGAGGGACAGGGCGCGTGCCACAGCTATTATCAGTAGGATGAAAAGGGATGGCAGCATTATCCGGTTGGCCTTCTCTATTCCATTTACTACTCCCCTGTAGATGATCCATGAACCGGCCAGGATACCAAACAGATGAAAGAGGACAGGTTGCCAGCCTGATCGGTTGAAGGTCGTCCAGAAGGTAGTACATTCTGCACCCCACAGTCCTCCGCCCGGAATTATTCCACCAGGGAGAGCCAGATCGACTAATGTGGCGAACGAGTATCGGAAACACCATCCGGTGACTACGCAATAGTAGAATGTGATCGCCAGAGTGCAGATGCCGATGAATCCGCCCATCCATGTGTGACGGCGGTTCAAGGACCCGAATGCGCCCAGTGTACCCATCCTGGTCTTTTTGCCGATGCCGAATTCGATGATGAGAAGGGGAATCGACCATAGAAACAGGAATAGAAACCAGGGGATGAGGAAGGGAGCGCCGCCGTTCTGGGCGATGACTCGTGGAAATCTCCAGATATTTCCCGTTCCGACAGCCATTCCGAGAGCGGCGAGCAGGAGTGACCATCGAGATGTGAAAACTTCTTTCAAGGCAGGTGCACCTTCTAGTCAAATATTCGCTGTTCCAGTAGTCTCTATCTTCAGAATCCTCTATTCCAGTATCCTGATATTGATCGCGTCTCCGATCTCTATAGAATCGACCGTCTCCATACCGCTGACGACTTTTCCGATAATGGTATACCTGCCGTTGAGGTGCGGCTGTGCCATATGGGTGATGAAGAACTGGCTTCCCGGCGTATCCTTGCCCGCGTGGGCTACTCCCACAGTGCCTCTTTCATATCTGTGAGTGTTGAACTGGCTTCTGAGGAAATATCCCGCGTCTCCCCATCCGTCGCCCCTGGGGCAGCCGCCCTGAACGACGAATCCCGGAACGACCCTGTGGAAGTTCAACCCCCGGTAAAACCCCTCTTCCGCCAGATCCAGAAAGCTGCGGACGATGCACGGAGCATCGTCACCAAACAGCTCTATACCGATCACACCCCTGGACGTCACCAGCTCGATCCTTACATCGCCGAATGGCAGTACCGGACCTGCCGATCTCGGAGAGCCACGTTCCCAGCCTCTAGCGAGCATCGGGTCAGGAGTGAATTTCAGGCCGAATCCGGAAGCAGCATCAGTCGCGGCCTTCGGTATCCTGGGGTCCGTTTCGGTGAGCGCGGTCTTGAGAAGATGAATTATCGTGCCCCTGTCATCCACACTCAGATCCTGGCATTCAGAAAGGTGGGACAATGCGTTGATGACGGAAAGTTTGATATCTGATGAAAGTCTTCCCGAAGATTCATTGAATATCCTGACGAGATCGTTGACGATTTTCGAGGAGACAGTTTTTCCCAATGCTTCTATCGCGAGCGAGGCGACCACCCAGTCGTCGCCACCGGCTGCTTCGATAAGTGCGTCAGCAGGGATTCTTCCGCCTTCTGTCTCCACGAGAAGCTGTTCGGGCTCGGGCCACTTCCCAAGTCCTGAGGCCGCGCCCTCGCGTGAAAAATGGTCGGTCCTGGAATCGAGTGTCTCGATCAGAAGAGGTAGATCACGCGGGTCTCCCGAAGCTCCGAGGTATTCCGCGGCGACCAACCTGTCATAGTGATTGCCTTCGGCGAACATTCTCAGGAGGTGATCCCTGGCTTTTTTCCGGCCCGTGCCGGCTACCGCGATGATCGCGGCTGTTCTCACCATTGAGGATTCGTCATCGAGAAAGGGGACGACCTTATCGAAGAATTTTTTATCCCCATTGCTGGCTATTCCCTGCAAGGCGATTGTCTTGAGGTACGGATCGTTAATATATGCGCCATCAGGCTGAAGGATCTTTTCGAGTTTTTCTGCGGCTTTTTTGCTCCCGATGCGGGAGAGAGCTTCGGCTGCCTTGATAGATCCCATCCTTTCGTCGCTCAACATCATCCGGGACAGGAATTCTACAGCATTTTTTTCCTTGAGTCTTCCCAGCGCTTCTGCCGCGGCCAGCCGGATAGCC
>JAHOYU010000238.1 GCA_019038625.1 Candidatus Latescibacterota bacterium
GTTGAGAGCAGAGCTGCGGCCATCGACCTCAATAATCGTTTTGGCATCATCACAGCTGGAGATGATCGGGCGCGTCCGATCGGTATCAGGATCCGCGATAACTTTGAAACCGAGGTTATCAAGGTTCTCGAGAAGAAGCAGGCCGAAGCTTGCTACATGGATCGGACCCTCTGACGCCATGTACATGATATCTCTCGTGAAAGCGACAGCGAGACCGTTGAAGGGATCACCCATCGTGACGGAAACGTAGTCGGGGAACGAGAGGTATGAATGCGTGTACTGGGTACCGAGACCAATGGGATTCCCGTCCTCGTCTTCGAGGGCGATCATGAACTCGGCTCCGGACGCACACTCGACCTGGCTGTCATCGAGCATGATGAACACGTGACAATCGAGAGCCATGAAGGCCATGGTCTCGCCGCCACACATCGTCGCGTCTTCATCATAGAAGATAGCGAGCGAAGGATTGGCGGGGATGTCGACTGAAAGTGTGTACTCTACAGTCTCGGTGTTCGGTGTTGATGCCGCGTCTGAACAGACGATACTGAAAGTGTGCTCACCGGCAGCTTCCAGCATTCCCATGATCTTTCCATCAGCAGACATGCTTACTCCGCTGGGCAGAGTCGATCCGATGGCCAGGGACCAGGTGTACGGCTCGGTGCCGCCCTCGGCAGCAAGGTTGATGTTGTACGGAGTACAAGTATAACCCTGGTCGAGAGTGGCTGTCGACACGCTGAAATCAGGTGTCGGCGTTACGGTTGTTTCATCGTCTGAACAGGAAACTACGAAGCTGCTCAGCGATAAGGCTAATAGGACTACGAAGACCTTTCTCATAATGAGACCTCCTCTTTCTAAGTGAGTCCTGTTGCTCCCTCGGTTGGACAGACAGCAACCCGTGTGCCAATTGGTCCGAGACAAGGTTTCGTTGCCGTAACATGGTGGCATGTAATAAGATGGGCGTGCAATATTATTCCGGAGTGTCGTGGAGTTGGGTGTTTACCATTCTCATTATGCCATATCGCGTCTCGTAGTCCGGGTTGCCTCCCCCGAAGGGAGTATTCTTGCTTCTGATGTGTTTACTGTGAGTTTGCACCTTACCTTGCAACATGCAAGGCCAACGCTTCAGATTCTGTCCAAAAGGCATCTGGGGATGAATAAATCCAGGTGTGGTCGTGTAGGAATGCTGGACAGTTCATCATCTGGTGAGGCAGAATGGCCGGGTGACAAGTCATTTGTTCGTTGCCGGTGCCGGTATAGAAACGTATAATGTCCACATTGAATCGGTCCGGCCGCCGGCCGTGCCGTTCGAAAAGTCCCGCTGGGCCTTTCATCTGGTCCATGGCGGCGACATGGATGCCTGAAATAGTGGAGGTCGATAATGATGATTTTCCTGATAGTAGTGATTATTGTAGTAGTGATGGTGACAGGGTTGTACAACACCCTTGTAAAGTTGAAAAAGAGATGTGAAAACGGCTGGGCCCAGATCGATGTTCAGCTCAAGAGGCGTTATGACCTGATCCCGAATCTCGTGGAGACGGCCAAGGGATATATGAAGCATGAGAGAGAAGTGCTTGAAAATGTCACGAAAGCAAGGCAGCAGGCGATTGACGCTACGAACATAAAGGATCAGGCGGCTGCCGAGAATATGCTTACCAGCACATTGAAGTCTCTGTTCGCTGTCGCCGAGAGCTATCCCGATCTGAAGGCCAACACAAACATGCTTGCTGTACAGGAGGAGCTTGTCTCCACTGAGAACAAGATCTCCTTCGCGAGGCAGCATTTCAACGATACCGTGATGGCTTATAATACGAGGATAGAGTTGTTCCCTTCGAACATAATTGCGGGGATGTTCAATTTCGCTGAACGTGATTTCTTTGAACTCGATAATGAAATGGAAAAGGAAGTCCCGAAGGTGAGTTTCGAGTAGAGGGCCTGTTTTCTGAAGTGGATATCTCAGGGATCTTATTATGATGTACGACAGGATAGCGGCGAACAGGAGGAATTCGATAATACTCGTGTTCGGTGTGATGACATTCCTTATTACCCTCGGCTATTTTCTGGGTGAATACTATGGCAGCGGGTATTTCGGGATCGGCCTGGCTGTCGTGGTGGGATCTGTGAGCGCGCTTGTCAGCTACTTTGGTGGAAGAGGAGTGATCCTGAGGATCAGCAGGGCGGGGAAGATCGAGAAAAAAGATCATCCACAGCTTTTCAACGTTGTAGATGAACTGGCCATCGCTTCCGGACTGCCTATGCCCGATATATATGTCATCCAGGACAGCGCTCCGAACGCTTTCGCCACGGGCAGGGATCCCGGGCATGCGGCGGTGGCGATCACTACAGGACTTCTCGAAAAACTGGACCGGGACGAGTTGCAGGGAGTGATGGCTCATGAACTGTCGCATGTGCAGAACAGGGATATACTCTTTTCGATGATGGTCGGTGTAATGGTCGGTTCCATAGCCCTGTTAAGCGATTTTTTCCTGAGGAGTGTATTCTGGGGTGGAGGAAGGAAGAGAAGCAAGAACAAGGGGGGCAGCGTTCCGATAATGATCATCGCCCTGATTCTGGCTATACTTGCGCCGATCTTCGCCAGGATCATGCAGATGGCCGTGTCGAGGCAGAGAGAGTATCTGGCCGATGCTTCAGCGGCGCAGATGACCCGTTATCCAAACGGGCTTGCTTCTGCCCTGAAGAAGATCGCGGAAGACCCGGAAGTACTTGAAGTGGCCAACAGAGCGACACAACATCTTTATATCGTCAACCCCATCAAGCCTTTTGAAAAAAGGGCGAAATCGCTGTTCAGCACTCATCCTCCCATCGAGGAGAGAATATCGAGACTGATGGATATGTAACTTCGCCCAACCAGAAGATTCGATATAGTTTTCAATCTACCAGAAGTTTTCCGTTCTCCATTATCGTCTTTCCGTCGAAAGTGACGGTGGGATCTTTGACTATCCCGTCCAGATGGATGCCCACATTGACAGTCCCACCCATAGAGACGTTGTTTCCGAGGGCGATATGGATCGTTCCCATCACTTTTTCGTCCTCAAGGATGTTACCGATGATCCTGGCTGCGTCATTTGTGCCTATTCCGAGTTCGGCGGCATTGAATGCCTGCTTCCCAAGCGGCTCCAGTTTGGATCTCAGCAGGTCCGCCTCCGGGCCGCCGGTGATCTCCGTGGCATGACCCTTCTCGACCTTGATAGTGATGGGGATCTTGCCGGCCAGGTCGCCGATCCCCGCCATCGACCCGTCGACTACGAAGGTCCCTTCTGTCGCGCCTTCTACCGGCATCAGATAGGCCTCACCTGATGGCAGGTTGCCGAATGAGCCGGGTTCGTGAATGAGGCCTGTAGAAGCGATAGCTTTAATTCCATTGATCGGGATCGTGATGTCCGTTCCCGCGGCGGTGGTAACGCGTGCTACATCAGTTGCGGTGAGAAGGTCGGTCAGCCTCCTGGTCCTGTCAGCTATAGCGTAGTAGTCGGCGTTCAATCCCCTGACCATGGTATCGACAGTTATGCCGGGCATGGTAGCCACGCGGGCCCCGTTCGCGCAGGCATTTCTCCTTGCGTCGGTATGGGTCAGCGATGTGGATGCGGGCGCCAGTACCGCATCGGCGTAAAGCATCGCCCGGGAGACCAGCTCGGGCGGTTCCTCTCCATTGCGACTCAGCGGCATCATCTCCAGGAAAGTCGATATCGCACCGAGTGAACGTCCCGCCTCGACGAGCGCCCTGCCGATCTCAGTGAGCTTTGTATCCGTTACGACGAGAAACTGTTCACCCTCGGTCACCTTCAAACAGTCCCTGACAGCTATTACAGCCGACTCCATCAATGCCTTGTCCATTATTCGACCTTCCTTTCAATTTTTATTTATGGCAGCGATGCTGCCCCGGGCCGCTGAATCTTATCAGAGAGAAACATGTCGGTACAGGTTAATAAGGAGGTCTTTGTGCATAAATCCGTTGGATTCTTTCAAGAGTAAAGGATTATTGCCTGAAATCGGTTGGTTCGGGAGCGGTAAGTTCGATCCGGCCTTTTTCAGGATGATCGAAGATGGTCTTCCAGGAGTGAAGCAACAATCTGGAACTGCCCTGGCCTTTTGTGCTGCCGTACTGCCTGTCGCCGGCCACGGGATGCCCGATAGAGGCCATGTGTGCCCTTATCTGGTGGGTGCGGCCGGTTCCGATCCTTATCTCAAGAAGGGAACGGTCCTTCGGCATCTCTCTGAGAATCCTGAAATCGGTGACGGCTCTTTTCCCCGATTTCGATAACGCGGTATCAGATATTTTATCTTTTGAGGTTTTCAACGGATTTTCTATCCTGCCCGATTTTTTTTCGGGCCTTCCTTCGACGATGGCCAGGTAGATTTTCTCGATCGATCCTGCCGCGAACTCCCGGCTCAGGATCCTTGCCTCCTGTCTCGTTTTCGCTACAATAAGCACACCGCTCGTTCCCCTGTCCAGTCTGTGTACCGGAGTGTGCCGGAAGGTCGTTCGATTCTCTGCCGAATGCTCAAGTCGATAGTATTCGAGAAGATCAAGGAGCGAGCCCAGCTGACTTTCGTTCCCTGGCTGGACTACAAGGCCGGAAGGCTTGTCGATTACCAGGATAGAATCGTCCTCATACAGTACCGGGATCTCCTTTCCTATAGAGCCGAATCTTTTTCGGATGTCCGTGGAATTATGCATCCCGCCATCTTTATGTGGTTTTATGCTTTTTACTGACTCGTCCACCTTGACGATATCGCCCGTTTTCAGTTTGTCCGTGCCAGTTGCCTTTTTCCCGTTCAGGAGGATCTTCCGTTTTCTGATGAGTGCCTGGGCCGCATGGAACGGCATTCCGGGAAATATGGAACGTACGAACCTGTCGAGCCTCGCGCCGTCCCATTCTACGTCGATCATGTGGTCTGTCATAATCCTGCTCCCGGTATTTCAGCCTGAGAATAATACTATTGCAAACAGGGGGAAGATTACAAGATGTCAGTGAGAAGCCGGCGGTGAGAGTCAGGATATTAATCGAGTTGAACTGGTGATAACAGAGCAGCCTCTTGAATCTTGTCAGGATAAAAGATATAATCAGCAGGCTGTACGGCGTTGTAATCATCCAGAACCCGGGAAAACAGGATTGAAAGTAAATACAAAGAGAATAATGATCACGGTTCTGTCGATAATGGCGCTCGCTGTGCTATGCGGTTGCGCGAAGGATGTTCCGACGCTTCCTGCTGAACTGGAGATCCCCTGGGTCGAGATAGAGAGCCCGCATTATGAAGGTACTGTCACCTCAATGGCCATCGGCGATGATGGTACTGTCTATTTGGGGGCCTATATCCGACAGCCGGGAATCGATCCTTCTGTCATATTGATCTCAAACGATGGTGGGGAGACCTGGAGAGAGAACCATATAGACATGTTCTGGATAGAATGCATCACAATCGACAGTAGAGGATATCTGTTTGCCACCGGTTATGGATGGAAAGTATGGCGATCGAAGGACGGAGGCGAGACCTGGGATTCTTCAGATCTGGGGACTTTCGAAAGAAATACAGATGTATATTCATTCATCGGCCCGAATGATGAGATTGTGATTTGGGGAGAGCGAGAAGGTGTCTTCATGTCGACAGATGCCGGTGATAACTGGGAATCACTTGTCGATACTTTTACGTGGGGTTATTCGAGGGACATCTCTATGACAGATGACTATCGGTTTTTCGCGATAACCGGGAATGGGCTCTTTTTCAGCGATGACACCTGTGCGAGCTGGGAAGGACCGATGGAAGGCCCATGGTCGTACACTCCCCAACAGATCCTCGTAATGAGCGATGGCACCCTTATAGTTCAGATCGGTCGGATCTATCTTTCGCGTGATAACGGGGAGACCTGGGAGCCGATCACAGATGATTCAAATCATGTCGACTGGGTCTGGAAGGATACTATGGGCAGGCTGTACTATCTTGATGATCGTATATTGATGATGTCGGTCGATCTGGGGCAAAGCTGGGTGTATCAGATGGAAGCGATCGGATACCCTGGTTGGTGTCGGGTGGGCTCGGGACCATCGGGCGAGATATTTGTCAGCACAGGACGCGATGGGTCAGGCTTCTGCCGCTCGCTCGATGGGGGGACGACCTGGGAGTACCTGGGGCTGGCCGAGGGGGAACCACGAGAGATTCACTGGGGCAGCGATGGGCGCATATATGTGAGCATGCCGACCAGTGGTATTTTCAGGACCGATGCGTCGGATATCTCATGGGAGTGTTTCAGTGACAAGAAAGAGCTTCTCTTCTCGTCCTGCCTCATCGAAAGACAGAATGGTGAATTGCTGGCAGGGACTTCTTACGGGATCTTCTCCTCCTCCTCCTGGGATATGGAATGGATCTGTCTTGGGAATTACCGATTTACTTCGAGGATTTCCGCCATCATGGATATGCCGGGAGTGGGGACATTTGCGGCCACACCTGGGGGAG
>JAHOYU010000239.1 GCA_019038625.1 Candidatus Latescibacterota bacterium
CGGATGTCCCGTGCGGCCTCAATAGCCGCAGCATTCAGAAGGTCATTTGGAAGTCCTATTGAAAGCTTGATCTCCCTGACCAGTCCTTCTTCATCTACAAAGAGAAGTAGTTCCACTTTTCCCTTGATGTCCCTGTCTACTCCATCCGGGAATCTGGGCCAGGGCATGAAGAGTGGTTTGGGTTCGACTGTGCTGCGTCTGGGTCCTGCCAGTCCGTCGCTGCCTCCGCTTCTTCTCCCTTTCTGAATAGGTTCCACATCGAGTGCTGGCTCTCCGAATTCGCTGATAAAGGTTTTAATCACCTTTTCCTCGTCTATAACTTCTACCGGGTCATCCATCTCCGATATCTGTTCGATGTAATCAGGATATGGTTCCATCGTCATGGACTGGTTTATAAACTTGAATTTTGAAGTACCCTCCTCACCAGGCGGATCACTACGAAACACTTCGAGGTATGATGGCTTAAAGAATACAAAGAAAAGTAGATGCCCGATAATTGCCACAAAAATAATAACTAACCACTCGGTCCTGCGTTTTCTCTCGTGGAACGGAAAATATGGCCTTTCGAGTCTATTATTCATCTCACCAGCTTATGAATGGTTGCGTTGTGGCGGCAAATCGTAGTATCTTAGCTCTAGTTATTATTATATTATTTCCGACAGTAATGTGCAAGAAGCGTAAGGGGAGTGAAGGATATGGCGGGTATTTCCCGAAAGGAAATAACAGTTCCCAACATAATGACTCTTCTGCGGATAATCATGGCTGTCGTGGCTGCCGTATTGATCCGCGATCCCGAACGCAGGGGCCTGGCGGCCGTCATGCTCATCTTTGCTTCGATCCTCGATTATTTCGATGGGTGGTACGCCAGAAGATTCCAGCAGAAAACCAGGCTTGGAGCTCACCTGGATCCATTCGCGGACAAGGTGTTGATCACCGTAGTATTTCTTATTATAGCTTCGGCGATCAAGACTCCCTGGTTCTATTTTTTCGTGGGAGTGATACTGTTGCGTGAGGTTCTCGTCACTATGTATCGTATAGTAGTGAGGAGAAAGGCTGGGGTTTTTGTTCCGGCAAGCTGGTTGGGT
>JAHOYU010000240.1 GCA_019038625.1 Candidatus Latescibacterota bacterium
GGGCGAAGATGGGCAAGACCGAGAAGGGCGCCGTATGGCTCGACGCGGAGAAGACTTCTCCCTACGACTATTACCAGTTCTGGATCAACACTGATGATCGCGATGTCGAGAAGTTCCTGGCCCTGTTCACATTCCTCCCTATGGATGAAGTGAAAAGACTCGGAAGCCTGGAAGGTGCCGATATCCGGGCTGCCAAGGAGATACTCGCCTTCGAGGCGACCAGCCTTCTGCATGGGGAAGAGGAAGGTGCAAAGGCTCAGGACGCGGCGAAATCACTCTTTTCCGGAGGCGGTCAGGGCGATGCTGACTCCATGCCGACCTTTGAAATGGACAGTACGCGTCTTGAGGAAGGGATGCCTGCCTTTATCCTCCTTGCCGAATGTGGAATAGTCAAATCTCGAGGCGAAGCTCGCAGGCTCGTTCAGCAGGGTGGCGCCTACGTGAATGGCCGCAGGGTCGAGGAGTTCGATGAGATCGTCGGGCTTTCGAATATGGAAGAAGGGCAGATACTGCTCAGGGCGGGAAAAAAGAAGTATATCAGGATAGTGACGAAATAAAACTGTATCGAGACGGAAGGAGACAACTGAGATGGCCGATAAATGGAAAAAGAAATTCATTGCCGAAAGAAACCGGTTGAACGACCTGGTCTTTGCAAGCGGGCATCTTGGGATAAAACGTTTCTTTGCCCTCGACGAGCAGGCGTATCACGAGGCGGCTCTTTCAGCGAAGACAAAGGAACTGATGGGGCTCACCGCTTCGATGGTACTCAGGTGCAACGATTGTATCGCCTATCACCTCGGAAAGTGCCACGAAGCGGGTGTAACGAAAGAAGAGTTTTACGAAGCTTTCAACGTGGCCCTGATAGTCAGCGGATCGATCGTGATTCCGCATCTGAGAATCGCCGCTGAGAAGATGGAAGCTCTATTTGACTGAGGAATGAAATGAAACGAACACTACTCGCTATTATAATAGTATCGCTCATGGCAATGGATCTGGCTGCTGCCGACCGGGTAGTCACGTTCAGGTTCAGGGGGACCGGAGTGGGCGAGGAGCTTATTGACGCTGCCGGAATAATATTCAGAAGCGCTCTTGACCATGAGGGAAGATATCTGGCAGTCAACTATTTTGAACTGCTTGGCGACGTTGAATGTTTCGAGTCCGATTGTGCCATGACCCTGGCGAGAGATGCAGGGGAGCGTTATGCGATCACCGGACATCTGACACGCCTCGGATACAAGATCATCATCGGCATCCAGCTCGTAGATGCAGTAGAGGGAAAAGTGATCGCGACTGAGGATGGGGCTGCTGATGTCGAAGAGGATGTCGATATCGTTCTTAAACGGCTGGCCAGAAGCATCAGTACAGGAAAGACGATGGGGGAGACAGCCGAGCTGGGGTTGATAACTGAAAGCGAGTTCCGAGGCGATCGGAGGAGACAGTCTTTCGGAGCCAAGGGGTTCAGGGTGGGGTTCATGTGGCCGATGTCCGACTCGATGGGGAAGGTCGGCAGGTTGATGGTGTTTGATTTTGTCTACCAGTACGATACGAGAGATTTCTTTCTGGCGGGCAGGTCCGGGTTCCGCTTTGGAGGAGGCCTCGACTGGGACGGACTGGACGCGATGGATTTCGCGCTGCTTGAGGCAAAACTGGGCAAGTATCTCAGCAGAAACGACTTCAGCCCGTTTATCAGCGCTGGGATCGGCGTACACTGGATGAAACTGACTCAGAACTCGATGGATGAAGAGGTGATCTTTGATAGAGAGGACAGCGGAAGCGGCCTGTCCTTGACTGTCGGGACCGGTTTCGCGGCATTCAGGACCTATGATTTTCAGTTTCAGCTTGATCTGGATTATTTTATAATTTTTGAACATATAGGTTTTGAAGACAGCTCTTCCAATTATCCGAGTGGAGTGATCCTGACTTTCTGTATAAAGAAGGGAAGCGCAAAGGAATGACGTCCCACGGGGCAGCCATTATTTAGTAATTAATCCTGATGGGCCGACTGGTCCGGGAGGAAAAGATGAGTTTCAGGATACTCCGTTACATTTTTGCCCACAGAAAAGTCGTCGTATGGAGCATTATCATACCGGCCTTTCTGGCGCTGCTCTTTGTTGTCATTGCCGACTCGAAATTCAGGTCCGAGACTCTCCTGATGCCTCCGATGGAGGAGGGAAGCGAGGGATTGATCGCGGCATATATGGCTTCGATGAACCTGCCATCGATGGTAGTACCGATGACAGGAGGTTCGATGACAGCCGCGATCCTCGTAGATATACTCGAAACCAGGGCAATAGCCGAGGCAGTGATAACCGGGCAGGGCCTGATGGAGTGGTACAAGTCCGATTCAATGTACGAGGCCATCCAGGAACTTCGAGCCAAAACATCCATAACCGCGTCTGCGACCGGGATGATCAAGCTTTCAGTGATCGATGTGGAACCGAAGAAAGCGGCGGATATACTGAATTCCTACATTACAAATCTGGATTCGCTGAACAGGCAACTGCAGTATACCAGGGCTGGAAACACAATGGAATTTATCGGCCGACAGATCGAGGAATACAGGGAAAGACTGGCCGGATCGAGAAGGCAGATCGCCGATTTTCAATCCGAAAACGGGATTGTGGACTTCGACGAACAGATCAGGGGAACGATCGATGTGGCGGCAGCATTGAAGGTTCGGGCCGTTATAGCGGAGATCGAGCTTGATATGCTCAGAGAATTTTCCACTGAGAACGCTTCAGCCCTGAAGAGAAGCGAGATGGAGCTGGAAAGTCTGACCGGCCAGCTCGAAAAGATCATGCGTTCCGATTCATCTTCGTCCGTATTCATACCATTGTCCTCTATGCCTGAATTGTACCAGCAATACGCTGCTTACAACAGAGATCTTGAAGTGAACGAACGGGTATATTCGTTTCTTCTTCAGAGATACGAGGAGACCGGGATCGAACGTGCACGCACGACTCCCTCGGTGCAGGTCGTGGATAAACCTTCTATTCCCGTAAAGAGAGCGGGAATCCCCCGCTGGGGTATCGTCATGATAGCGGGTGGTGTGGGATTGATCTGGTCCTGCCTTTTTCTGGCCTGGTGGGCCTGGATCAGCGGCAAGGGCAGGGAGAAGGAAGAGGAAGAGGCTTTTCAGGACCTTCTCGAGCTGTTCCGTAAAGATACACTGGCTCTCAAGAAGAGACTCAGGTTGTGAGTGTCCACTTAACGGTTCATGAGGCGTTCTGTTTTTTCGGCGATCAGGGGCAGGACCTCTCCTGACCTACCCTCGATGAAAAGATCCGACCAGTGAGTCACGGCAGATTCCCCGATATTAACTTCTATTACAAAGGCTCCGGCACTTGAGGCGATCTGGGGAAGGCTGGATGCTGGCTGGACGAGGCCCGATGTGCCAACGATCATGAATACATCGCATCTGGCTGATTCGTTGAATGCGGTTTCCAACTCATTTTGAGGGAGTGGCTCACCGAACCAGACGACGTCGGGACGGATCATGGACCCGCAATGGCATACCGGCGGATCGTCGCCCCATTCAGGATCGAACTCGGCCGGATGGGAATGTTCCAGACACCTGTATCTCTCAATATTCCCATGAAGTTCGACGACCTGTCTGCTGCCCGCTCTGCGATGGAGATTGTCCACATTCTGGGTGATCAGAAGTGTCCAGGGCAGGATCTCTTCCAGTCTGGCAAGGGCATGATGCCCCGGATTAGGATCGTGTTCCCGAGCGGTGAGCAGTCTTTCCCTGTACCATTTCCAGACCAGCCCCGGGTCGGAGAGAAATCCTTCCCGCGTCGCGAGCTGTTCAGGGCGGTAATCGTTCCACAGGCCGTCCGCTTCCCTGAATGTGGGGATCCCGCTTTCCCTGGAGATTCCCGCGCCGGTCGATACGACCAGTCGGCTCGATGCTGCTATCCTGGATGCGGCTTCACCCGTTTCTTCGTCTTTAAAACCATTCTTATCCATGCGTCTATTCTAGCCGATAAGCTGTGTCCGGTCAACTTCCTGCAAGACGATTTTCTGACGATCAGGTGCAAGTTGGCCTCTCTTCGTCCATTTTGGAATACCCCTTGCAGTCTGGCTATTGAAAAAGGTCCGGACAGGATCGATAGAGACACAGAGATATAGTCGGATGATACGCTGTGAATCACGTCCGGAATCGGAAAGCTGGAATGGTCATGAGACGATCAATGGCGAAATACGCCTTATTTGTCATATTATCAATAGGTTGTGCGGGTTGTTCATATACCCTCCCTGCATTGGTGGATTCGGAACCCTTTCTTTCATACAGGATAGAGATGGTCGACGCCGATTTCAATCTTGTTAGAGTGTCTGGAAATGTTTTCGGTTCCCTGGGCCGTAAAGTGCCACTGAGGCTGCCGGAAAAGGGGAATGGAAGGGGACTCGATCCTCTCGGGTTGAAGGCTTTCGATATGGATGGTCGTCCACTTGAGGTGAAGCGGGAAGGGGATATATGGACTATAGAGAATTCGGGCAGGGATTTTACATTTTCCTATGAGGTAGTCCTTACGATCGAGGACCGCTATTCGTCGGAAGTGAGAGGTATGATCTCACTTTTGGAAGAAGGCAGGGGACGGATCATGGGAAGGGATATTTTCCTCATTCCAGCTAACAACTTCGAGGATGGTGTGACACTCGATGTATCTCTCGGTTATGAGGGGCCTGTTCACTCGACATGGGAATGTATCGATAGCAGGCTGATAGTGCCGGGTGTGGCGGACCTTGCAACCACCCTGGTCGTGTCGGGCGACTACCGAGTGTACGAGACCGAGGTGTTCGGTACCAGGCTGTCATTGGCAATAGCCGGGGATTGGTCTTTCCACGACGACGAACTTTTCAGTGTTATCCGTGACGTGGTCTCTCACGAGATAGGGTGGTTCGGTTCATCGACTCACAAGAAACATCTCTTTGTCTGCGACAACAATCCTGTGAAGGGCGGCAAGGGGTTCGATCACTATGGCATGCATTTCTCGGGAAGCATCCTTCTATTGCTCGACCGGAGGATAGACAGGAGTCAGATCTATGACACCCCGATGTCTATCGTTGCCCATGAATTTTTTCATAACTGGAACGGGGAAGCGATAAGGCCGGCCAGCGACGGCATGATGTGGTTTATCGAGGGGGCGACGGTGTACTATTCTTACCGAGCCCTTACTGATGTCAATATCCTTACTTTTTCGCAGTACGAGATGAAGAGAGAATCGACGATGCGGAGGTTCATGGAGAACCCATATCTCGAGTCTGTATCGATATCAGACGCGGCAAACAGAGATCTGTCTGATAAGGACATGGTCAACATGCTTTATGATGGTGGATTCCTGGCCGCCAGTATCATCGATGAGAAGATAGCAGAGCTCAGCGGCGGGCGAAAAGGGCTGATCGATGTGATCCGGTACCTTTGGGAGTTACACCCGGATGGTTGCCTGCTAGACGAAGACAAGCTGTGCGAAGCGCTGATCGGGGTCACCGGGCATGATTTTGAGAGGTTTGTGGGAGAACTGGTGGATGCACCAGCTCCTCCGGCTATTGTTGATTCCGATGTATCTTCTTGATTTGATTCCAATTCTATAATACATTTTTCCGCAGGAAAGGTGACCGGGCCAGTCCCGGTATTATGACTTGCGGCAAATGCCAGACAGAAAGCAGGTATGATGGTCCGATACAGGAATATTATAAAGATAACGATCGTTCTCATGATCCTGGGTGTTCCTGTTTCCTGGGTCCACAGCCAGGAGGAAGCGCGACCGGTCGCAGAGGAAGAAATAGAAACGTGTGGCTGGCTTGAAGTCGGCACGAAAAGTATGCCGTTCGATATGCCGGTAGCTACGCAGACCCCACTGGGAATATCTACGACAGTCTATTGTCCGGCTATGGAATTAAGGGCATTGCTGACCCTTGGAGACATGGTTCTGATAGGAACTGAAGGCGGTTTGTTTGAGTATAGCGTTAGTGCCGATTCGGTATTCAGGATGTCCGGTCCGGCATTTACCTCGATCAACGCAATGGCCATCGACGAGAAAGATGGCCTGTGGGTGGCTGGGGAGAAGGGTGTAGGAATAAGGCGGGGTGGAAACTGGATACACTTTCTTTCCGGGAATTACTCGTTCTTCGACAGGGTCACCGGCCTTTTTCCATCGGATGACAAGATGTGGATAACGACTTATGGGCAGGGGTGCGGGTACATGGTCTCTGATACGCTGACTGTAATATCGAGAGTCGATTCGTTGCTCGATGACAGGGTCCTGTGCACGATAGAACAGGAGAACGAGACGATATGGTTCGGGACAGCGAGCGGACTTTGCCGGGCGGACAGTTTCAGTTGGCAGAATCTGCGGTATGGCAGCAGGATACCGATAGGTTCAGTGGAAGACATGATTGTCGATGAAGAGGGAAATCTGTTTCTCGCTATCGCCAGGGCAGGTGTTGCACGATACAATCTCGGTCGGGTAACGGCGTACGGTCAATCCCAGGGCCTTCCATCGATGGATATCAGGGTTTTCAGCATCGACCCTGCGGGATTTGTCAATGCTGCCGGAAAATCTGGTATAAGCACATGGGACGGATCGGGATGGCTACCTCTGAGGGTGGAGGGAGTAAATCTTGCTGCGTCCGATATCCTTTCGATGGTACACGATGTCGAGGGCAGGACGATGCTGGGGACCAGCGAGGGAAAACTGATCCTCATTTCCCGTGATATAGTCAAGGAGATCGATATTCCACAGGCGTTTCCTCTCTCTACCGTGCTTCAGGTCGTCACTGATAAGCAGTCTGCCTGGTTCCTCTCGGAATCACGAATATTGAGGTCGGATGGAGATCTGACCGAACTCGGTCTTCCTGATCCATGGTACAAGGGTACTCTCACATCTATGAATATAGATCAGGCTGGTACCGTATGGG
>JAHOYU010000241.1 GCA_019038625.1 Candidatus Latescibacterota bacterium
ACGATGAGACGAAGAAGAGTATTACAGCGTCCGCGACACCACCGGAAGTCAAGGCTATGCTTGGCAGGGAAGAGGAGAAAAGGAAAAGACATTCGACCAGTCTTATCTTCCTTATCGTCTATCTTCTTTCTCTGGGGATAGGTTTTCATCTCGGCACGGTGATGGTATACGGCGGAATCTTCTTCATGATGCTGATGGTCAGGGAGAAGACTTTCAGCAATTTCGAGCTTATCGTATTTACATTCGGATTTGCGGTCATTGTGGCTGATATGACACTTCACAAGCAATCCAACCTGACTATCATCGGGTTGGTCATCCTGGTGATACTTGTCCTGTGGACGGTGATGTCGAAGGGCAGATTCGCTCTTATCGCTTCGCTCCTCTTTTTTCTGGGAATATCGGTACACCTTTTCCTTTTGATTCGATCACATATGAACCCCGAACTCGATATGGTCGATCCAGAGACCTGGAGGGCGCTGTACGCGCATCTTCGCAGAGAGCAGTACCCACCGATGAATGTCTTTGTCCGAAAGGCTTCGCCTCTGTGGCAGACAGGACAGTTTCTCCGGTACTTTGTCGACCAGTTCCGCATTTTAGGTGATGTCAAGGCTGGTCCCCTGAATATCGGAGTCCTTTCGGTCGTTATTCCAACGGCCCTCGGCCTGTACGGGATAGGGGTCAATTACCTGCGAGAGCGGAAAACCTGGGTATTGAATTTTACGAATCTTGCAGTACACACGATCGGGATGATAATCCTGCTCAACTTCAGCGATCATGAACCGAGAGAGAGAGATTATTTCTACGGTCCCGGATTCTATTTCTTTTCATTGTTCATCGGGATAGGTGCCAGCTCGATGCTCCTGATGCTGGCCGGATATCTCCGCGAATCGGGAAGAAAGATTGCTCGAGTGGTCATCCCCGTTGGCTTGATACTGATAGTCTTTTCGATACTTCCCGCCCGGGTCCACTGGTTCAGTCACGACAGGTCGGACAACTGGCTGGCGAGAGACTACGCATATAATATGCTGACAGGCTGTGAACCGGACGCGATTCTTATAACAAACGGCGATAATGATACCTATCCTCTATGGTACATACAGACTGTCGAGGGCTACAGACGTGACGTAAAAGTAGTGAACAGGATGCTTCTCAATACCTCATGGTACGTCAAGCAGCTGAAGGATCAGGAGCCGGGTGTTCCGATAGATCTGACCGATATCGAGATCGAGAGGCTCCGGCCGGTGAGAGATTCGAGAAACGGCAATATCATCTGGACATACACACGAGTGCTTGACCATATTGTCAGGACGACGAACTGGAAGAGACCGATATATTTCGGGGTGACCGTTCCCAAGGAAGTCTGGGAGATGTATTCAGACTATCTGGAGATGCAGGGCATGGTGAGGAGGCTTGTCGCGAAGAAGGGCCGCTACATGGTGAATGATTACCAGATGGCAAGGAATATGAGAGATATATTCGAGTACAGGGGGGTTCTGACCGAGGACGGCAAAACCGAGACTTCTCTGTATAAATCGATAGACGTAACGACGATGTACCAGAACTATTCGGTCGCCACCATGCAGCTCGCTTTTAATGCAGGGAGAAAAAAGGAATATCCTGAAGCCATAGATTGGGCGGAGAGGTCGTTCGCGATCAGCCCGGCTTTCGACTGGGGCCGGAAGGAACTGGGTATCTACTATATGCACAACAGGCAATACGACAAGGCAATCGAGTATTTCAAATCTCAACAGGTACGCGATCCGGACAATTGTGATTTTCATCTCGGTGTGGCTGCTGTCTATGAGACCATGGGAGACTTGGATTCCGCGCTGGATGTCCTTGCTCTCTCATCCGATGTGGCGATCGCATGCAGGGATATCTACACTCACGGCTTCAATATTGCCGCCAGGCTGGGTAGAAGGACAGAGGCGAAGGAATTTGTGAAGAAGTGGGTGGACCTGCATCCCGAAGACAGGGAGATGGCAAACTTCTACGCTGATATTGACCGGATACTGGACGAAGAGTCCGCCAGAAGGGATTCTACTGATTCTGGTGTGGAAGAAATTCCTCCAGCCGGACAAAGTCGTTAGGAAGAATATGTCGGAGA
Organism: Candidatus Latescibacterota bacterium; assembly: GCA_019038625.1. Lineage (NCBI taxonomy): Bacteria > Pseudomonadati > Candidatus Latescibacterota > Candidatus Latescibacterota bacterium. The sequence continues at coordinate 2,108 of JAHOYU010000241.1, forward strand.
AGATCCTCAACAGATACCTTGGCCTGATGGTTTTCCTGGTCAGCGCCGTCGTATATATAATGACGATGGGTGGCACGGTCTCTTTCTGGGACAGCGGGGAATTCATTGCGACATCCTATATTCTTGGGATACCCCACTCTCCTGGCACACCGTTATACGTGCTTGTCGGCAGGGTTTTTTCCCTGCTTCCTTTAGGTATTTCTGTTGCCCAGAAAGTGAATCTGCTCTCAGCCGTTTCCGCCGCTCTTGGTGTCCTGATGGCTTACATCTCGATTGTGTATGTCGTTCGATTCATGTTCGGGAAAGCCACCACCGTGGCAGGCAGGATCGCAAGGTATGCCGGTCCTCTGGCAGGTTCGATGTTTCTCACATTCAGTGATACATATTGGACCGATGCTTCGGAAGCGGAAGTGTATGCTCTGAGTTCATTTGTGATAGGTCTCTGCACAGTATTGGCCCTGAGATGGCTCAAGAACCCGGCCGGAGAACTAGGTGAAGATGTCCGTAAATCTATCCTGGAAAAGACCGAAGGCGCAAGGGGAGATGTACTTGTCGAAAAAGCTGAGGGGGCAAAAAAGAAAGACTCGAGAAACCTGGTCCTTCTTATCATCTATCTTCTTTCTCTCGGTATTGGATTCCATCTGGGAACGATCCTCGTATTCGGTGGAATTTTTATCATGTTTCTTATGGTCAGGAAAAAGTCATTCAGCAACTTCGAACTGATTGCGTTTACATTCGGCTTTGCAGTTATAGTTGCCGACATGACCATGCACAGGCAGTCCACTTTCACGATAATCGGATTGGCTGTTTTCGCCATACTGATAATCTGGATGACAATGTCGGAGGGTAACTTTGTCCTGACGGCGACTGCCCTGTTTGTCCTCGGCATATCCGTTCACCTGTTCCTCTATATACGGTCGGGGCTCGATCCAGCGATCGATGAGGTGAATCCTGAGACCTGGAAGGCTCTTTACGCGCATCTCAGAAGGGAGCAGTATCCCGCGATAAATGTGTTCGAAAGAAAGGCTTCGATCCCGTTTCAGATCGATCATTTCGTCAGGTATTTTCAAAACCAGTTCAGACTTTTCGGCGATTATTTTGTCGGACGTGTCAATATTGGCCGCCTCAGCTCTTTTATCCCATTGCTTCTTGGCCTGTACGGGATCATGGCGAATTACCTTCGTGAAAAAAAGACCTGGGCCCTGAATTTCACGAACCTGCTACTCAATTCTGTAGGACTGATCATCTTCCTGAATTTCAGCGACCAGGAGGTCAGAGAGAGGGACTATTTCTACGGAGGAGCGTTCTATCTCTTTGCGATATTCATAGGGATCGGAGCCACCTCGTTTCTCATGCTCCTGCTTGAGCAGGCCAGAAAGACTGCCGGTGATCTGAAGAGATTCGTCGTTCCAGCCGCGATTTTCATCCTGATCTGTTCCATCCTGCCTGCTGGTTATCAGTGGCACAGGCATGACCGCTCCGAATTCTTCATACCCCGCGATTACGCTTACAATATCCTGTGCGGTCTCGAACCTGACGCGATACTGTTTACCAATGGGGACAATGATACATTTCCGCTCTGGTACCTCCAATATGTAGAGGGATTCAGGACCGACGTCAGAGTAGCCAACTTAAGTCTTCTCAATACATCGTGGTATATCAAGCAGGTGCGTGACACCGAGCCGTCCATTCCTCTTGACCTGACTGATGTTGAGATCGAAAGGCTTCGGCCGATCCGTGTGGAAAATGGTGTTCTCTGGACGAAAGACCTCGCGGTAAATCACATAATCAGGGATGTAAACTGGAAACGGCCGATATATTTTGCTGTGACCGTGCCCGGTGACGTATGGGACAGGTATTCGGGCAACCTGGAGATGCAGGGAATGGTAAGGCGGCTGATAGCCGGCAAGGGCAAGTTCATGGTGAACGATTTTATGATAACAAGAAATCTTGAGGAAATATTCGAATTCAGGGGATTCCTCACTGAAGACTGGCAGAGGGATGATTCCCAGTACAGGACCCGCGAAGTGGAAAACATGTTCATAAACTTCTCGGTCGCTGCTTTCCAGGTGGCCCAGAACAGGGCAAAAGACAACCTGCACGGGGAAGCAGTAAAATGGGCCGAGAGGTCATACGTCTTCGGACCCCGATTCGAGTGGCCCAGGAAATATCTGGGAATCTATTATTCCAGGAACAGGCAGTATGACAAGGCGGAGAAACATTATCTCACACTTTTGGCAGAAGAACCATCCAGGGGTGATTACTGGGTAGGTCTTTCATCTGTATACGAGAGTATGGGCGATCTTGAAAGAACGGTCCAGACTCTCGAAGAGGCTTCAAAGTCATCACTTGACCACAGAGACATATTCGGACATGGTTTCCGCATATCAGCGACTCTGGGCAGGAAGGAACAGGCTGTATCATTTGTGCGGCGGTGGCTTGAAGGCCACCCTGAAGATAAAGAATTTCAATCGCTTCTCGATGATATTGACAGGATACTTCAGGATGAGTTCGGGCTGGGTGGGAGTGACGATGATTGACAGGAAAGGATTACTTTGAAGAAAAGAGCAATAGTTACCGGAGCAGCAGGATTTATCGGATCCCACCTGTGTGAGAGGCTTGTCTCGGATGGTTATGATGTGAGTGGCATTGACTGTTTCACTGATTATTATGATCCGGCCAGGAAAAGACAGAATGTAGAGAATCTTCTGAAAAATGACGGTTTTTCACTTGTCGAAGAGGACATCAATTCGTGCGACCTGATTTCAATGTTCGGTGATGCAGACTGTGTCTTTCATCTTGCCGCACAGGCTGGAGTGAGAAGGAGCTGGGGCGCGGAATTCAGCCACTATGTTCAATCGAATGTCCTGGCGACACAGAAGGTCCTCGAGGCGATCAGGGAAGTCGGTGAAACAAGGCTGGTCTATTCAAGCTCGAGCAGTGTCTACGGTGAGACACAGGATCTTCCGATGAAGGAGGACCATCGGCTTCGGCCCATCTCTCCATACGGAGCGACCAAGCTTTCGGGAGAGGATCTCTGCGAACTCTATTATCATAACTATGGTATCAGGTATGCTGCTTTAAGATACTTTACCGTATACGGTCCCCGGCAGCGTCCCGATATGGCGTTCAGCCGGTTTATAACTTCCGCTTTTCAAGGTGGAACCATCGAGGTCTACGGAGATGGAAAACAGACGCGCGATTTCACCTTTGTCTCCGATGCTGTCGAGGCTAATGTGCTCGCCTCGCAATACGATGGGGACGAGAGAGTCTTTAATATCGGCGGTGGAAGCCGTGTTTCGGTCCTGGATGTACTTGAGATCATAGAGAGTGAGACAGGTAAAAAACTGAATGTAGAGTTCACACAGCGGGCACTTGGAGATGTCACCGATACCTGGGCCGACGCTTCGCGGGCTTCTTCAGAACTCGGGTTTTCCCCGAGAATCAGTCTCAGAGAAGGACTTGCGCGGGAAGTCGGATGGTACAGGGAATATCTGGGCGCCTGATCAGGAGGTAATAGCTTGGATTCGACGGGGAAATATTTCATATCTGTCGTCATTCCGTTCTATAACGAGGAAGAGAGTCTGGTAGAGCTATACTCCCGTCTCACCTCCATGCTTCAGCAGTTCTCGCGGGGGCATGAACTTATCTTTGTAGACGACGGCTCCAGCGACGGATCACTGGATATCGTGAAAACATTGCGCGAGAAAGACAGAAGAGTGAAGGTCATCGCTTTCAATAGAAATTACGGAAAATCGCCGGCCCTTTCACAGGGATTTGCCGCGGCAAGGGGAGATCTGGTAGTCACGATAGATGCTGACCTTCAGGACGATCCGGATGAGATCCCGGGCATGGTCGCCCTGCTTGATGATGGTTTCGATCTCATATCTGGTTGGAAACTGAACCGCAAGGATCCGATAACCAAGACCCTTCCTTCGAAAGTGTTTAATTTTGTCGCTTCGCTTGTAACCGGGATAAAACTGCATGACATCAATTGCGGACTCAAGGTCTACAGGAAAGAGGTAGTAAAGAGGATCAAGGTCTACGGAGAGCTTCACAGAGTGATACCGGTCCTGGCCGGATGGGAAGGTTTCCGTATCAGTGAGAAGGAAGTCTCTCATTCCGAGAGGAAGTATGGGAAAAGCAAGTATGGAGCGAAACGTTTTCTGAACGGGATATTCGATCTGATGACGGTCATGTTCATCACCCGACGCTCGACGACACCAATGCATTTTTTCGGCAGAATAGCTTTTCTGTTCCTGACGACAGGGGGGCTGATCAACCTGTATTTTCTGTTTCAGTGGATCATTGGTAAGGGTCTGCATGTAAGGCCCCTGATGGTCGTCGGACTTATTATGATCGTCATAGCCATTCAGATCGGTTCGATAGGATTGCTGGCCGAACTGTATTCGTCGAACATTGAAAGAGACTTTTCATATCGCAAGTACGAGATAGATGATTGACAGGGGAGTTTGCCAAATTGCGAATAGCGCTTGTCGGCCCCGCCTGGCCATATCGAGGCGGAATTTCTCATTACAACACATGCCTCGCTGAGGAACTATGTGGGACCCACGAGGTCGAAGTAGTAAATTATTCGAGGCTCTATCCCGGATTCCTGTTTCCAGGTAAGACCCAGTACGATGAAAGCAAGGACGCCCACAGGGTCGATTCGGTTCGCCTGATAGATTCTATCAATCCTTTCACATGGGTAAGGGCTGGATTCCACCTTGTCCGTTCCAGACCCGATGCAGTTCTGGTCCAGTGGTGGCATCCGTATTTTGCTCCGGCCATTTTCAAAATATGCTCTATCGTAAGAATGTTTACAAAGGCCAGGATAGTATTTATTTGTCACAATGTCGTCCCTCATGAAAAATCACTGGTCGACAGGCTGCTCGCCAGGATTGCCTTTTCAACGGCTCACGGATTCATGGTCCAGTCGGAAGAGGACAGGGAAAATCTTCTTGCGATGAAAAAGAATGCAGTAGCAGGGATCCACCCCCATCCGATTTATGATTTTTTCAAGAAGGGTGATACCGGCAGGGACGAAGCAAGGAAGAGCATCGGGGAGGAACCTGGAAACCTGATACTTTTCTTTGGGTATATCAGGGCCTACAAAGGGCTGGAATTCCTTATCCGCTCAATGAGTGAAATCATATCACGCATTCCTGCCCGCCTGCTTGTCGTTGGCGAATTTTATGAGGACAGGGAACCATATGACAGACTTGTAAGCGAGCTTGGGCTTGAGGATTCCATAAGATTTGTTGACCGATATGTTGAGAATGAAGAAGTGCAGCAGTATTTTTCGGCCTGTGATCTGGTTGTGCTTCCGTACATTTCGGCCACGCAGAGTGGAATAGCTCAGATAGCCGTTGCGTTCGACAGACCCATGGTCGTGACTCGCGTCGGGGGGCTTCCTGAAGTTGTGGCAGAGGGCAGGACAGGCTTTGTCGTCGACCCGGGTGATCCGTCGGCCCTGGCCGACAGGATCATCGGATTTTTCACCGAAGGTTTGGCTGAGAAGATGGCTCCATTCTTTGAAGAAGAAAAGAAACGGTTTTCCTGGGAATCCATGGTCAATGCCCTGAAGGCTCTCATCGTCCGTGCCGGAGAAGGGGGGAGGAAGATTGACGGATAACGTCGTTGACGTGGTCGTCCTCAACTGGAATGGACGGGATGTGATCTTACCCTGCCTCGAGTCGCTCGGCAAGGTCACGGATCCTCCGATTCGAGTGATGGTGGTGGATAACGCTTCTACTGACAAATCGGTGGACCTCGTTAGAGAAAGATATCCCGGGATCGAACTCGTCGAGAATCCACGGAATCTTCTTTTTGCTGAGGGAAACAACGTCGGCCTGAGGAAGGTCATGGAAAGGGGTGGGCGTTTCCTGCTTCTCCTCAACAATGACACGGAAGTCGATCCTGATTTCATCAGTGAGATGATGAAGTGCATGGATGACAAGAAAGCGGGGATAGTGGGGCCGAAGATATTCTATTTCAACGAACCGACCAGGATCTGGTACGGAGGAGGTGGGTTTATCCCCCTGCTCTGGATCCCGAAACATGAAAATATAAGAAAGAGGCAGACTCCCGATGATGATGTGATTCGTTCGACGGAATGGGTATCAGGATGCGCCATGCTCGTGCGGAGAGAAGTCATGGAAGAAATAGGATTCCTTGACCCCCTGTACACGATCTACTGTGAAGATGTGGATTTCTGCCTGAGGGCGCGCGAGGCGGGCTGGAAATGTCTTTATGCTCCCCACGCGCGCGTGTGGCACAAGGTAAGCTCTTCGAGTGGGGGAGGAATGACGCCATTCAAGCTGGAGAACAGGATCGCAAGCACAGGCAGGCTGTTTCGCCGTTTCCGGCCGGGATGCTGGAATATCCTGATGGCGCCAGTACACCTGCTGGTATTTGTTATCATGCTGGCCGGATTGGCAGTCGGGGGCCGGCCGGGACTGGCATGGGCTGCGATTAAAGGTGTCCACCGCACCTTGCGTTAATGCGCTGATGTGATGTGCTTTACAGGTTTACTGCCGGAGCGTTAAATGGTAGGATTAGAAAAAGGTGCCTGAATGATCCGAGGAGGCTTTTTTGGAAAATGATAGAGAACCTGTCAGGACATCTGATCCTGTCGCATGGCTGGATGCTGCCGCTGGCTGGCGCAAAGGTATTGTACTTGTAGTATTTCTGTTGGTCGTACTCTGTATTCTCATGCCTGATCTGATATTCAGCAACAAGATCTTTCTGGTTCCGGATACAAAGGCTCCCATCAGCTTCAGTGAGGTCGGGAAACAGGAACTTACCGAGGGGACATATCCTCTTTGGAATCCATACCTGTTTTGCGGCATGCCCAGCTACCAGAGTCTTTCATATACGCCATACGTATATCCTCCAGCATTCCTGACATACATCCTGCAGGAGTTCATGGGATTTCCCGAGATGACATGGTTGCTGATCCACTATCTGATGGCAGGCATCGGTATATACCTGCTTGTAAGGTCTTTCGGTGTCAGAAGCTCGATTGCCATCATGGCTGGCGCCCTGTTCATGATCATGCCTAATTTTATCGCGGTCGGCGCACACGGCCACGGGTCCCAGGCTTGTTCTACTGCCTATATACCGTTTGCTCTTCTGTTCTGCCGCAAGATTCTGACAGGGCGTGCCAGGCTTCTGAATTCGGGGCTTCTAGCGATCGTGCTGGGCTTCCAGATGCTTCGGGGCCATATCCAGATCTCATACTACACATATCTTATTATCGGATTCTTTTTCTTGATCCATTCTATATATCTTGCCAGGGATCGTAACTGGAAGGAACTTGCAGGTAACCTCGGTTTCCTGATGTTCAGCCTGGTTCTGGCTCTTGGAATCTCTTCAGTCCTGGTACTTCCTGTAAGAGCATACGCGGACTATTCTATCCGGGGGGGGGACGGAGGAGGCCTGAGTTACGATTATGCTACCGGATGGAGCCTTCATCCGCGCGAGATGCTTACATTTATTTTCCCCTGGTCTTACGGATTCGGAAAAGGAACGTATTGGGGCAGTATGCCTTTTACTGATTATCCGAATTATCTTGGTATTATCACCTGTTTGTTTTCTGCCCTGGCGATGATTGTGGTCAGGACCAGATGGAAATGGTATATCCTTTCCGCCGCTGTTCTGGCTACATTGATTTCGTTCGGACGGTTTTTTCCAGTCCTTTATGATCCTCTGTTCAAGTTCATGCCTTTCTTCAGCAAGTTCAGAGTGCCTGTGATGATATTGATAGTCCAGCAGCTGATGTTCGTTGTGTTGATGGCGCTTGGAATCGAGGAATATATAAAGTTGTCCTCCGAAGACAGACTTCCGGCTTTTCTCAGGATTGAAAAGCTCAAGTGGGTACTTATTGCCATGGCAGCTGTTCTGGTTATCGTCCTTGTGGCGGGTAATTCGATTCAGGACGGGCTCATAGGTGATGCGGCTGTCAAGGGAAGAGTCAGGCCCCAGATGATCAGGGTCGCGGCTTCCTCCTATGCTACTGATCTTGTAAGGACCCTGTTTATTGTTGCTGTGTCGGTGGGAATACTGTTCGTAGCTTCATGGAAGCGTCTGAGGCCCGGTCTGGTGATAGCCTTCCTCGCGCTGCTGGCTCTGTTTGATATGATCACGATAGATCATCTGGTCCTGAGACCCGAGAAGACCTGGGCTTCAGAAAGGTACAAGCTCATCCAGAAAGTGGAGGCTCGGGATTCATTCAAGGAGGAGAACAGGGTTGCTCCGATCCTGGCGTCTGATGATTCCCTGTTCAGGGTTTTTCCGATACCGTATGTCCAACCGGGTAGCTGGAGTCACAATGCATTTCCGTTCAGCGACAACAGCTATATGATCTCGGGCATGTTCTCTCTCGGTGGATATCATGCGGCGAAACTGAAGAACTACCAGGATGTGATGGATGTGATATTTGCGAGTTTCAACAGGGGAAGGATTCCGGACAAGATACTCAACATGCTTGGAGCGAAGTATTTTGTGTCTCTCCAGCCCCTTTCCTGGGAGCGTTTCGGTTACACGAAAGTACACGAGGAGGAGGGGAATAATATCTATTTGAATCCGGCTGCTCTTCAGCGCGTATTTTTTGTGGACAGGATGAAAGTGATGACAAAGGATGAGGCGTTGACTCATCTGGTATCCTCTACCTTCGATCCTTCTTCTGAAGTGCTTCTGCAGACGGTTCCGGAAGGTGGGATCGATTCGGCTGAGGGAAGCAGTGCCGAAATAACGGATTACAGGCTCAACTCGATAAAGATCAATGCGAATGTAGAAAAATCATGTATAATGGTATTAAGTGAAATTGATTACCCTGACTGGACGGCAGAAATAGATGGTGAAAGGGTCCCTGTTCTCACTGCGAATTACTGTCTCAGGGCCATAGTGGTCGGGCCGGGAGAACATGAGATCGTATTCAGGTACGAATCTCCGATACTGAAAAAGTCTCTCATCGTCTCGGTCGTGTCTCTGCTGATATCTCTCATTGCGGTCGGTTTGTCGCGGGTTATTCGCACGGGAAAGGTGGCATGAACTTGGAAGCACTTGTTGTTATCCCGACATACAATGAAAACGAGAATATTCAAAAAATCATCGAATCAGCGTTGTCGCAGGGTGACAATATCGATGTTCTTGTAGTTGACGATAATTCTCCCGATGGTACAGGCAAAATAGTGGACGGCCTCTGCGAAACCAACCCCCGTATCCATGTCATTCACAGGGAAGGTAAGCTGGGGCTCGGATCAGCATATATTAGAGGTTTCAAGTGGGCACTGGAGAACACGGACGCGAAATACATATTCGAGATGGATGCTGATTTTTCGCATGACCCCTCTTCGATCTCGGAATTTCTTAAAGAGATCGCAGAGAACGATCTAGTGATCGGGTCACGATATCTTGACGGGATCAGGGTCATTAACTGGCCATTGAGCAGACTCATACTCAGCACAGGGGCCAATATCTATACAGGTATCATTACCGGTCTTCCCCTGAAAGATTCTACCGGGGGATTCAAGTGTTTCAGGAGAGAAGTCTTGGAAGCTCTTCCCCTCGAAACAATCCGCAGTGACGGTTATTCGTTCCAGATAGAGATGAACTTTTTCTGCTGGAAAAAAGGATTCAGGATAAAAGAGATCCCTATTATTTTTTCGGACAGGACAGTCGGTACATCCAAGATGTCCCGGAAGATTATATGGGAAGCGGCGTTCATGGTCTGGCGCCTAAGATTCATGTCTCCCCGGCGATGGAAATAAATGGATCTTTCTATAATCATCATCACGTACAACAGCAGAGTGCCTGTGGAGAAGTGTCTGCGGTCGATAGCCCAGAACCCGCCATCCTGTTCCTACGAGACGATAGTGATAGATAACGACAGTTCGGACGATACGGTAGAGGTCGTATCGAATGGATTTCCCGATTGCCGCGTCATTACTAATGAAGACAACAGGGGATATTCCAGGGGAGTCAACCAGGGGATAGATATTTCAGGCGGAGAGTTCGCTCTGATCCTCAATCCTGATATAGAAGTATTGGAAGGTTCACTGGACAGGCTGATCGAATTCATGCGTAACCATCCCGAAGCTGGAATGGCCGGGGCAAAACTTCTTTATCCGGACGGGACACTTCAGTATTCCTGCAGATCGTTTTATACGATCAGCACTCTTTTTCTGAGAAGGACTTTTCTTGGAAAGGTATTTCCCCGCGCCCGAGCCTTGAAAGACCATCTTCTGCTCGACTATGACCACGAAAAAGAGAGGGAGGTGGACTGGCTTATCGGGGCCTGCTTGATCGTCAGAAGTAATGCTCTGGAAAAAGTGGGCAAGATGGACGAGCGATTTTTCCTCTACTTCGAGGATACGGACTGGTGCTTCAGGATGCATCAGCATGACTGGCAGGTCTGGTATGTCCCATCCTCTGTTATGACACATAGCTATGAACGATCGAGCGCCAGGTCGGTCTTCAGAAAGCCGTTTCTGCTTCACATGCTCAGCTTGTTGAGGTATTACGAGAAATGGGCAAGCGCGTTCTACTTTTTCAGGAGGCACAGGGGAGTTTTGAAATCTTTCGTTTTTGTGGCAGGTGATATCGTAGCAATCAATGCGGCATTTTTTGCGGCATATGGCCTGAGAGGAGCGATCCAACCGTTTTTCACTAACAGTCTTTATCCCCTCGACTGGTACGCGTTCTTTATTGTTTTCTACAATCTTATATTTTTCATGATCTTTCTAGTGGGAGGGCTGTACAGGATAAGACGTGAAACGACTGGCACATCCGAGTTGTTCAAGGTCGTCCGATCGGTGCTTACCACCTTTGCCATATTGCTTGTGGCGACATATCTGACACGTATACGTATCTATTCAAGGGCTGTGTTACTTGGGCAGGCTGTGTTTACAATAGTTTTTGTTACCGGCATTCGGAATCTTTTCAGGTCCATTCAAGCGCATATGGTGAAAGCAAGTTTTGATCTGAAGAGGATATTGCTGATCGGTGACGACCAGGAAGTAGAGGAAATCGCGAAGCTTATCAGGGAGCGCCCCTCACTCGGGATGGATATTGTGGGACATGTCGGTGGAAGTGGGGAAGTCCTGGGAGATATTGACGATCTTGCTTCCATCGCAGAAAGATTCAGAATTCAGGAGATCGTAGTCATGCCTTCATGCTTTGAGGATGATTCGATCTCCGCAATTATACGAAATTCAGTCCAGGCAGTATTTTCGATCCGGATCGTGGCCCCTGTGGCAAGATTTATCGGTGGGACTGAACGTGTTGAAAAACTCGGTAGGTTTTATACCTTTCAGGTAGAGGGTGGCGCTCACCAGCTTATGCGTAGAGGCATAGCGAGAGTGATGGATGTGTCTGCCGGACTTCTATTTCTGCTTTCCGGCATATGCTACCCTTTCTGGTTGATGTATGGCAGAGCCAGTGGGAGATTGTCGTTCTTTTCAGAGCAGAGGACGGGGCCTGGACAAAAGACGTTGTCCTGGCCGAGAGTGGTCCGGCAGGGCGGAAGGGAAGCTTCTGATTTTCTCAAGCCATCTTTCGGTCTCAGGTTGCTTACCGGGAAACTGGCTCTGGTCGGGATGCCTTCTCTAGATCCAGGTAAGGCAGGCAGGCACATGATCGACACTGGTTTAAAGCCCGGGATCACGGGAAAATGGAGGTTCTCTGGCCCTGATGATCTTGAATCGATTCTGGAGGACGAAGTGCTGGAGGGACGATGGAGAACGACGACCGGATATTTCGAGATTCTTTTCGAGTCGTTCGGGTACATGTTGAAAGGAAAATACCCCCTGTGGTTCTTCAACAAGGAGATGGACAAGTGAAACGCTCGATCTTGATACTTGTTTTTATTTTGTTCGGGTTTACGGGCATCGTGTCCGGAGCCGCGGGGGACTGGAATATCTATCTTGATGCCAGTGCGATCGTCGACATCTCGATGGCTGGAGACAGCCTCTGGTGCGCGACGAATGGAGGAATCCTCCTCTTCGACCTCACTGATTCGACATTTACACAGCTTCTGGACGGCCTGCAGCTGAGATCAGGCAATATAAGCTCGGTCGCGATCGATATAAACGGGAGTGTCTGGGCCGGATTCCTGTCTCAGGGAATGGCGAGGATAGACGCCCCCGGAATTATGCCAGAGGTCACTCATTTCAGCGAAAACTCCACATTCAACCAGATCCTCAGCGATAGTGTGACATGTCTGGAAAGCGCCGGAAGAGATGTGTACTACGGCACGATGCGCGGGGTCGGTAAATTCTTCGATAATATTCATTCCTTCGAACCGAATCTTTCAGACAATCTTGCCGGAAGAAAGATCAACGATCTCCTGTTTGACGGGGCGATCAACTCTCTATGGATAGGGTTCGATAATGGTGTCGCTCTGTACAACAGGGAGTCTTTCGAATACAGGTCCTGGGATGTAGGCGAGGTTTATTCGATATGCGAACATCAGGGCAGGATGCATGCCGCCACGGATACTGGTGTGTTGATGCTGAACGGAACTGATTGGGAAGAGACAGGGAGTGGGTTTCATGTACCGCCCGTATTGGGTGTCTCTTCGGGGGGTGGCGAGATTTTTGCCGCTACCGCGGAAAGAGTGTATACGTTCAACGGAAATTACTGGGCTAGTGTCGATGCTATCGGCATGAAAGCGCTATTTAATGATGACTACAGGATAAAGTCGAATCATATAAGAGCGATCGTTGTCGATGACAACGGTTCTCCCTGGATCGGGGGGAGAAGACCTGAAGGAGGAGTCAGGGGTAGTTACCTGTCTACATTCGATGGTTCTGTCTGGAAAAACAAACGTATGCATTTGCTTTCGCAGAACAGCGTCATGAGGCTTGATACAGCTCCGGGAGGAGGAGTCTGGGTCAGTACCGGATTTGGTATAAGCTATATGTCGCGGGACGGAGACTGGTCGTCATACACAAAGATCAGGGTCGATACCGGGGATGACGAGGCACTTTCATATTTCGGGCCGAACCTCACGTTGCTTTTCGACGACCAGAACATACTATGGTGCAATTCACTCGATTATGATCTTGATATGATTGATGTAGGAGACCCCCTTGACCATGATGATGATATCTGGAGGCATTTCTCGATCGATGACATGACCAGCATCACCTCGGATCGTTTTGTCAGCGCCAGAATCGATCCAGCCGGAAACAGGTGGTTTCTTTCAGACGATGATCTGCAGAGCGAAGGGAAATGGGGAATCAATATTGTTGATAGAAATGTGTCGGATTGGCTTTCGGTAGATCCGGGAACGACTCCGGCAATGGCCAGCGGATCGATTTTCGATTGCGCTTTCGATGCTGCGGGAGTCTATTTTGCAATGCGGGGGTATGGAGTCCAGTACTGGCATACAGGCGGGTTTTCCTGGGGGGACATAACGAACACATCAGACGATTACTGGATAACGATCCTGGGGCAGGATGACCTTCCAGCGACTCAGCTTACATCGATCGAGATCTCAAATGACGGTTCTCGCTGGATAGGGACTTCGTCGGGACTGGTGCGGGACGGTTCTGATGGAATAATCGATTCTTTTCTGGTGAAGACCAGTTACAACGGTGAAGGACTTGTAGGCCTGCTGGTCTACGATCTCGAATTCGACTCTTACGGAAACCTCTGGGTAGCAACAAACCAGGGCCTTAACAGGATCAACCCGGATGGAGAGATCGACAGGGTATATACTACGGCAGATCTCTGGGAGGACCGGTTCCAGTTTGTCTATCCTGAAACGGTCATTTCCCCTCTGCCCTCTCATGTCTGTCTGTGGCTGGCCTGTGACAGAGAAGAAGACATACTATGGATAGCTACAGACTCCGGACTTGCCCGGCTTGATGTCAGTCCTGAGGAGGAAGTAGATATCGAGCTGGCACGGGCTGTGCTTTACCCTAATCCGATCCATACTGCGAGGGGTGACGACAGGCTGAGAATATCGCGGATCTCTGGTATGGTCGATATCCGCGTATACACTCTTTCAGGAGAACTCGTCCATGAGGTGGATGGAGTCTCCGATGGAGAAGAGGCCTGGGACCTGCTTTCGATAAACGGATTCAAGGTTGTATCAGGCATTTATATTGTAAGGATCATTGGCTCGCATGGTAGTGAGATGAGAAAGGTCGCGGTCGTCAGATGATGGACGAGAATCGAAAGAAAATCCTGATCGTAGGTGCAGGTGAAGCCGGCAGAATGGTCGCTGATGAGATCAAGTCGCATCCCGGCCTCGATGCTGTGGTCACTGGATTTCTTGACGATGATCCGGGACTGTCGGGAGGGAAGATAGGAGAAGCCTATGTGCTTGGAAATACAGCCCAGCTTCAGGATGTCGTCAGGACTTACGGAATAGGGGAGATTATAATCGCTGTGCCGACGGCGCCTGGGAGATTCGTGCGGGACATGGTACGGCGCTGCCGCAAGGCCGGGATTCCCTACAAGATCGTTCCCGGTGTTATGGAGATCATAAAGGGTGATGTTCACATCGATCAGATCAGGGAAGTGAGGGTGGAGGATCTTCTTGGAAGAGAGACGGTAAGTTTCGATGTGGATTCAGCCAGAAAACATTTTGCCGGGAAGCGTGTCATGGTGACCGGGGCAGGCGGTTCGATCGGGAGCGAGCTCTGCAGGCAGATAGCGGCAGCGGAACCCGAAGGCATAGTCCTGTTCGGCAGGGGTGAGAACAGTATCTTTGATATCGAGGAAGATCTGAAGGCAGTCAATCCGGACCTGGATGTGGGTATGGTGATAGGGAATCTTACTGATGCGGGAAAGATAGAAAGAATGATTACAACTTATTCTCCACATATCGTCTTTCACGCTGCTGCCCACAAACATGTGCATTATATGGAAAGAGATCCTTCAGAAGCGGTCACAAACAATGTAAAAGGAAGCATAAACCTGATAAGGGCCTGTAATCGTGCTGGAGTCGAACGTTTTGTTTTCATTTCCAGCGACAAGGCGGCAGATCCGACAGGCGTTATGGGAGCTACCAAGAGAGTCGTCGAGATCTTTCTGCGTGAGTTTGACGGAGATGACAGGTGCAGCTATATCACTGTCAGGTTCGGAAACGTCATAGGAAGTCGGGGCAGCGTTGTCCCACTTTTCCTTAGGCAGATCGCTCGTGGAGGCCCGGTTACTGTCAGCGACGAAGAAGCGACAAGATTCTTTATGACGGTCCGTGAAGCCGCATCACTCGTAATCAGGTCTTCGATAATCGGTAATGGGGGAGAAATTTTCATTCTCGATATGGGAGAGCCTGTGAATATCCTTGAGATGGCGAGGGATATCATCATGCTTACCGGACATGAACCTGGCTCTGAGATCCCGATCAGAATCACCGGGCTTAGAGATGGTGAAAAGCTTCACGAAGTCCTGACAAGTGAAAAAGAACTCCTGCAGCCATCAGAGGACGACAAGATCATTTCCGCGATCTCTTCAGGTGAGGTCTCAGGAAACATCACAGGCGAGATCGATCTTCTGATCGAGGAAGCGGAAAAGGGTGACCAGGATGAAGTTCTTCTTCGTTTATCCGCTATCATTCCTGGTTTTAACGCCAATAAAAGACCTCTTTCCTGAAAGAACGGAGTCATTTTGGTCATCAGGGAGGAAAAGAATATAAACAGGGAGGAGTTGTATGACTTCCTCTCGAAGAACGACAAGGCAACTTTCTTTCATACTCCCGCATGGCTGGATTCGATTTCTTCGGCATTCAACAATATAGAGCCTTCCTGGCTTGTCGCCAGGGAGGGTGAATACATCCAGGGCCTGATGCCTGTCTGCAGGATCAGGAGAAAAGGGTTCTTTATACTTTCAGCGCTACCTTTTGGTACATACGGAGTTCCTTTGTCAGGCGATAGCGGGATCGTTCATTCGTTGTTAGGAAAGTTCCGGCAACTTGGGCGATCATTCCGTTGCCTGGAGTCGATTGCCAGTCTCTACGGGATGGATGCTCTTCCACAGGGCCTGCCATTGGAAGAGATCAGGGAAGAAGAATGCCTTGTAATCGATATCCGCGGAGGATTCGATCGATACAGGTCTGATCACATAAGCAAAAAGAAAAGACAGACATGTAATAACTGCATGAAACAGGGGATCGAAGTCAGGCCTCTTTCAGGCAGCGATGAAGTCTCGCGATTTTACAGCCTGTATCTGGAGGCCTCCAGGGATTGGGGTGGGGTGCATCCATACCCCAGGATTTTCTTCGACAGTTTGTTCGATAGAAGAAGCGAAGGTGTCATGATCTGGGGGGCTTTTCAGGACAGCAAGATCCTCGGAGGACATATTGATTTTTATTTCGGGAACCACGCTCAAGCCTGGCAGGCCGGAATGGACCCGGACTCTGATGTCTCGGGTATTGCTTCCTTGCTTGTCTATAATGCGGTAGAGGAAGCTTGCAGGCGTGGTATTGACGAATTCAATCTCGGTAGCAGTGGTGGGAACAGGGGACTAATGTTTTTCAAGGAATCCATGGGTGGGCGTGAAAAGACATATCCCGTCATGGATACGAGAAAAAAATGGTGGAAGTTGCTGAGAAGATGACAGAAAAGAATCGATCACGCCTCGCTGGAAATACAATTTCCCTGACAATAGCCGGTGCTGTGGGAATGCTCTTCACTCTGATTCAGCTCAGCATTCTAAGCAGGTATCTTGATAATGAGGTTTTCGGATTATTCGTGGCTCTAAGGGGTTTTTCGCTTCTTTTTTCCACATTGATCCTTGCAGGTCTGCCCCAGGTTATAATCCGGTTTTTCCCTTCGTATCAGAACCGTGGAGAGACGTTCAGGGCTTTTATTCTCTTCACCGCTTCAATAACCGTCATTCTTTTGCTCGGTACTGCCGTTGTACTTTCAAGTGGTTCCTGGAGGGGTTTCATTCCGGATACCGGCCTTTCAGGAAATGACCCGGCGATCACCGGCTGGCTGGCCGCCGCTTCAGTGGCAATAGCGCTGAAACTCCTTTTGTACAGCGTGTTCAACGGGCAGAGAGTGATGCATTACCAGATGATACTGGAAGTCATATACCTGGCGGTCTTTACCTTTGTGATATTTATTCTCAGGCATGGACTGGGACTGGTCATGCTTTTCAGGTTGTTATGTATTCTCAATACCGGAGTCTTTATTGCAGGATTACCTTTCGCGTTTCTGTCCATGAAGAGGGGACGGGATGCTCTCCGTGTCTCGGGAGTAAAAGAGATCATTACTCCGTCATTCATGCCCTATCTCGGCAATTCAATCCTTCTGAGCCTGGTCGCACTAGCCTTTACAGATTTCGACAG
The DNA here is from genome assembly GCA_019038625.1 of Candidatus Latescibacterota bacterium. NCBI lineage: Bacteria > Pseudomonadati > Candidatus Latescibacterota > Candidatus Latescibacterota bacterium. The sequence goes on from JAHOYU010000241.1 coordinate 19,416, forward strand.
GTTCCTGATGTCGTCAGTGTTACCTCTTTCTTCGATATCCCTTTTCCATATAGCGTCCAGGATAAACAGTCTTCTTAAACGTTTTCTGGGATATCCAGTGATAGCCCTTCAACCGGAGATAACCAGGATATACGAAGAAGGAAGATACGAAGAGTTGAAGGGAAAGATAGTCCTTTTTACGAAGACTACTTTTATATCCGCTCTGTTCTTTGTCTTTGTCACAGCCGTTGCCGGCAGGAGTGCCATAAGGATCCTCAGTGGAGAGGCATTCGATCCTTCCTACAGGATATTGCTGGTATTGTTGCCATGTGTTCCTGTCGCTGCACTCATAGCCCCCCTTCTATCAACTATGAGAGGACTTCATTTCATGCGTTGGGCCGTTCTGGCAGATTTTGTGTGGATGGGTGTCTATTTTGGGACATTTCTTGTTTTTGTGTCGGCTATGGGGGTGACGGGAATGGCCGTTGCCCAGCTATGTGCTACTTTAGTCCAGATGACTGTCGTAGTGGCCGTGTCGAAAAAATATGGATTCTATGGTGGAGTCGGCAGGGGATGTGGCAGGGCGCTTGTTGTATTTTCCATATTTACCATAACGGGGGTATTCGCGGTTCATATCTGGAATTTTCCGGCTGCCGCGATTATAGTGGTTCTTTCGCCGTTTATTCTGAAGGGTGTGGTCTCAGGACTGAAATTGTTCGACAAGAACGAATCAGAGATGTTAAGGGATATGATAAGAGTGCGGGTATTGCAGAATGGGATCACATGGATAACAGGAAACTGGAGGAATCGTTGAAATCACCGCGAGTGCTGATGTTCATCAACTTTTTCCCACCTTCCGCGGGTGGAGGAGTATATCGGCCTCTATCGTTTGTGAAATATCTTTCGAGACTTTCCTGGGATATTACCGTTATCACTCCGCGGCCCGGGGGTTTCTGGATCTCGGACCCGGCGCTTGTGAGGGAAGTACCCGATAGTGTAAGAGTGATCCGTACGAGTTCTCTATCAGGACAGAGCGTGCTCGGCAATATGAATAAGAAGGGATCTTCGAGGCGGTCGTCCGGCAGGTTTGGAATATTGAGAAGGTTCGGCGAGTATTTTCTGGTGCCTGACACTTATATAGGGTGGATCCCTTTTGCATGTATGGCCGCGAGAGCTCTGAAGAATGAAAGTTTCGATATTATATATTCGACCAGTCCGCCGGACAGCACCCACCTTGCGGCAAGGAAGTTCGCCATGCGAACGGGAATACCGTGGGTGGCTGATTTCAGGGATCCATGGATAGGTCTCTATCTCAGGAAGCCACCTACGCCTTTTCACCGTTCGATTCATCACAGGATGGAGGCTCGGGTAGTTGAAGCGGACCGGGTCATCGTTACGACCGACTGGCAAAAGAAAGTGCTTGAGGAAAATCATCCGGGATGCAGAGTGGAGAAGATTCCGAACGGTTTTGACGAGGATGACTTTGCTGAAACAATAAAACCCGCGGTGACTACAGTCGATGCTCCTGATGGAATATTCAGGATAGTACATTGCGGGATGCTCACACTGGGACGCACGTCCGGTCCGTTTCTGGATGGGTTAGCCAGGTTTTTGTGTTCGAGGCCTGAATCGCGCGGCAGGGTAAAAGTCGTTTTCGCGGGGGCTCGTGAATCAGATAACGAAGAACTGGTGCATCGTTACGGGCTTTCAGATACAGTAGAGTTCATGGACAATCTACCTCACTCGCAGTGTGTGAACCTGGAGAGAGACAGCCATGTACTGCTTATGATCAAGCACGATGACGAGAAGTACAGGGGGCTGATCCCGGGAAAACTTTTCGAGTATATCGGGGCCCGAAGGCCGATCCTTGCGATAGCGCCCGAGGGAGAGGCTGCGTCGATCATTGCGAGGGAGAACAGGGGAGAGGTAGTATCACATGGTTCCCCCGAAAAGGTCGCAGATACTCTGAGCCGACTCTATGACCTCTTTCTTGCTGGAACCCTGGAAGAGTCATATTCCCTGGACGAACTTCCCTCATACTCGAGAAGAATAGCCGCAGATACACTGGACGAGATCATGCGAGAAATGATAGGCGATGCGGCAGGAAAGCAATAAAGATCCGTAGCTGCTTTCGGAGGAGGAAACGGACTGAAATGAATGGTGAAAGTAATAAACGCGGAAGTCGGGATCATATTATTCTCTCGCTCTGTGCCCTTTTGTTTCTTGCCCTCATCTTTCCGTTGAGAGGCTCGATCACCGATGACACATTTATTCATATGCAGTACGCGAGAAATGTGGCTGAAACGGGGGAACTGTCATTTAACAGGGGCGAGCCGACTTATGGGGCGACAAGCCCCCTCTGGGTTTTTCTTCTCGCACTGGTATACAGGGTCGGAGGCGATATGGCGGTGTGGAGCAGGATCCTGTCGCAGTTCTTCGGCTTTGCCTCCATCCTGTTGATATACAGGTTTGTCAAAGCGATCGACGGCAGGGCATTCGTCGCTGGTTCAGCGGCGGTGGTGATGTCCGCGGAGGCCTGGCTTGTAAGGTGGAGTACTGTGGGTATGGAGACTTCGTTTTCGGTCTTTATGACGATAGCCGCTCTCCTGGCATCTCTTCATGTCCTCAGATCTCAGTCGAGATCGGTCCTGTTCGGGCTTATTCTATTTGCCGCCTATCTTGCGCGGCCGGAATCTCTACTCCTGGTGCCTCTCGCCGTCATCTCTTTCGCCATATTCAGAGGGGGCGAAAAGTCATCGTCGAGATTTACATGGCTTGCGGTCTACTCTGTGCTGATCACGATATGGATGATAGCCATCCATGATCATACGGGTACCTTTTTTCCTCTTACGGCCGGTGCAAAGCAGGGTCATTTTGGGTTTTCTTTCGACATATTGAAAAGGCTTATTGTTCCAGCGAAGATACTCGGTGCCACGGTGGGCATCCCCCTGGTGATCATAGTCGTGTCGATGATAGCCTGGATATCCGGTCGGCGTGATCTGTTTGCCCCCTCTTCCAGGAC
>JAHOYU010000242.1 GCA_019038625.1 Candidatus Latescibacterota bacterium
ACCTCAAAAGCACCATCTTCCGGGTCAGGACCTTCTTGCCAGTCCTGAGCCTGTAGAAATAGACGCCCGAAGCGACGCGTCCACCTGTCTCGTTGTGGCCCGTCCAGTCAGCGGAGTACCTGCCGGGCGGCTGTACACCGTCAACGAGTGTCTTGATCCTGCGGCCCGCCACGTCGTAGACCTCGAGGAGGACACTCCCGGCGGCCGGGAGGACATAGCTTATCTCCGTTGCAGGATTGAATGGATTCGGACGGTTCTGATAGAGGGTCAATTCTACTGCGGGAGTCCTCACCGCTTCAGTCTCGAAGATCAGGTATTCCGACCCATCCGATACTATAGCCACCCGGTATACATGGTCCTTCCCGGGGGCCACCCCCTTGTCGAGGAACATGTACGAGCCCTCGACGGGCTCTTTGATCTCCACTTCGATCGATGTGAAATCCTCACCACCCGAGGAGCGCCTGACTTCAAACCGGTCGACACCTTCCTGCCCCCTGAGCTGCCATATGACCCTTACATCCTCGCCTTCGAGAGAAGCGAGGAAGCAATCGAGCGTATAGGCTGGCCCGACTGCGTTATCGTAAGAAAACCCCGAATCGGGCCATGAGTAATAGTAGCGATCGTTTCCGCTTCCTGCCACGGCCCTGACGAAATAGGTAGACCAGACAGCTTCGTCCGGGACGACGCCATAGGTGGGGACCGTAGTGGCGTACTGCTCCTGTCGTGCCGCGGGGACAGTCTCGACCAGTGTCCAGTCGTCGAGGAAATAGGCGGCGGGTATCGATTCGATATTCCCGGCAGCAGGCACAGATGCGACCGTACCGGAATGGATCTCTGCCGGAGTCGGTCTCCTGATGGTCGATTGCTCTCGATGTAAACTGAAAGACAGGTGATCCAGGTCAGAGTCGATGAGCCCTCGCGTGATCTCGAGATATGTCTCTACCGCCGTTTGAGGCGCGCCCTCATCGAGGCGAAAGATCTCGTAGTAATTGACTGGATAGCTGACCGCGTCGTCGTCGTACCGCGCTTTTTCGAATATGAGATCGACCCAGCCTCCCCCGTCACTCGGCGTATCGAGGATCGAAAGGATCTTCGGTACATAGGAAGTCAGACCGATACTGGTCTCGTTGTTCGTCTCGTCGAACTCGGCCACCTCGCCCTGCACATCGGCCCGCGCAATGATGTCGTTCTCCCGGGATGCCCCCGGCGGAATCATTACCGGCGTCGAATGATGGGCCGTTTCATCGGGTTCCAGGCCGTCATGATATATCGTCTCGAGAAGGACCTCTTCCTGATCGCCTCCATCTCCTGCCTGGAAGAATATCGAAACGGCGAAGGCCGGCGTACTTTCATTGCCGCGGTTGACTACGTCGTAAGTGACCGTTACCGGTTCGGTACCGTCTTCCAGCCTGGTCGGCGACCTGAGGATACTGGTGAACTCGAGATCGGGGCCGTTACCGAACGACATCTTCTCCATGTAGACGGCGTTGCCGAACTCGTCCCTCACCCCGTCCGCCTCGAGCACGTATCCCGTACCTGAACCGATAGTTTCGAGAAAACCGACGATGACCTGCAGGTTATCGGGCTCAAGGGATATACTCTGGATAGTAAGCTCGCTGGTGATATCGTCGGTCCTGTAAGCCCTGTACAATGATAGATCTACCGCGGTAGCCGGATCCATCCTCTCGCACCAGAAGACTCTCGCCGAACTGTCCGTTTCCGGCTTTACCCACCTGAACCAGGGGGGATAATGGTCGGCCATTCACCCGCCCGCGTACTGGTTTATACCGAACCAGTTGTAGACATACATCGGTGCTATGGGATACCCCGGTTCGCATGTCGCCACGCGCATCTCCCCTGTATCCGGATGCGGCCCGGGTATTATCCAGTCATAATCGATACCCAGGCTCAGGTATGTCGACTGAGACATCCATGTCCAGTCCGTTCGGCACTCGGGAAAACATATGCTTATCCCTGTCGTGGGATCACCCAGGCTGACCGAGTGCTCGGGATTGATAAAAATTCCGATAGTGATTACGGTGTGCGGGGCACTCGTGCTGAACTCGGCGCACATGATCCCGTCGTCGCTCGGCAGCACCCAGGTCCATGTAGTAAACTGCTGATAAAGATCGGTCAATACCGCGTCCATGTCATAATGATACGGGTCGGCGTATATGCCTATAAATGATGTCGGACCGGCGATAGCAGGTATCGCGATCGCCATGCAGACAGCCGCCGCAAGAACTGCTTTCCACGAAAGTCTCATCTCCGTTCTCCCCTGGCTGGAGACATCGATCCCCGATTATTCGAAAGTTAATCCCTGTAAGTATTATATCACCAGAAAGCCAATTCTACCATACACTTCATTCGCCACCTGTTCATTTCCCACCAAGCATGAACTCTAACTTCGAGCAGTTCATCAACCTCGAGTGGTCGAGGAAGGGTCCTCCAAGCAGCTTCCCGTCGAGCTTCACGGAACGAACCGACTGCACTCCGCTGTTATACTCTTCTGTGACAATCCTTATCTCCGGGCCACCCGCCGGCCTTATGATCGCTTCCTCGACACATGGCACACCGATCAGATACTCGTTCGAACCCGGGCAGACAGGATAGAACCCCAGGCAGCTGAAGATATACCACGCCGACATCTGTCCGCAATCGTCATTGCCGCAGAGGCCGTCGGGAGCGGCGCGATACATCGTGTCGACGATCTGGCGGACACGCCGTGCTGTCTTTTCCGGAGCGCCAGCATATGAATACAGATAGGCGATGTGATGGCTCGGTTCGTTGCCGTGCACGTAGTTGCCTATCATGCCGACCCGCGTGACATCCTCGCTATGAGCGATATCCTCGTCGGACACGCTCATTACAAAAAGTGAGTCGAGCCACTCCACGAGACGATCATTTCCGCCGACCAGATCTATCAACCCGGGAACATCATGAGGTACATAGAGAGAGTAGTTCCAGGCGTTCCCCTCGATGTACCCCTGCCCCGCCACGCTGAGAGCATCAAAAGGTCTAAGCCATGCGCCGTCCGAATTTCTCGCGCGCATGAATCCCGTACTTTTATCAAAGATATTTTTATAGTTTGCTGACCGCTCCTGAAATTCTTTCGCCAGATCCTCTCTGCCGAGTTCACCGGCCAGCTGAGATATGCACCAGTCGTCGTATGCATACTCGAGGGTCTTGGAGGCGGAGCTGCCGCTGACATCCTCGGGGACGTAGCCAAGGCTTTTGTAGGCGGCAATGCCATCGTAAGCGCCAAAGTTCGCGCTCCGCACGCATGAGGCAAGTGCTCGTTCGCCGTCGAATCCGCGTATCCCCTTCATCCACGCGTCGACGATGACAGGTACGGCGTGGTATCCGATCATGCACCAGTTCTCGTCAGAATGATGCGACCACACGGGAAGTATGCCGTGGACGCTCTCATCGCTGTGAGCGAGCATGGACCGTATCATGTCGGAGCTGCGCTGAGGCTCGATTATGGTGAGCAGGGGGTGCAAAGCCCTGTATGTGTCCCAGAGCGAGAAGATACTGTAATTGGTAAATCCGGGGTCGCGGTGGATCTCCTGGTCGAGCCCGCGGTAGCTGCCGTCGACATCGCAGAAGACGACGGGCGACATGCAGGCGTGGTACAGAGCTGTATAGAAATTGATCTTGCGGTCGGGTGAGGCATCGATCGTGATCTTCGATAGCTGCCGCTCCCATGCCGCGCGTGCCTCACCGCGTGTACGGTCGAAGTCCATGTGGGGCACTTCGGCGCGCAGGTTCTTTAAGGCGCCCGCCGCGCTGACCGGCGACAGGGCGAACTTTACGAGGATCTCGTCGCCTTCTTCGATGTCGAAATCGAAATGAGCCTTTATATTGCGACCAGCTCGTTCGGGAAAGTCCTCATTCTCATCGAACTTGCGCCACCAGCCGTTGTAGACGATATCCTCTTCGTTGTGGAGGCCATAGGAGCTTATCGGCTTTGAGAAGACCATCGCAAAAAATAAGCTCCGCGTTCTCGCCCACCCGCGGGTCTGTCTCATCCCTGTGACAAGGGTATCGTTCTCCACACGGATCGAGGACCAGATGACCTTGCCGTCGTAGTTGTATATGCCGTGGACCAGATCGAGGATGATGTGTGCGTCTGACTCTTTACCGGTAAAGCTGTACTTATGAAAGCCTACTCGCTCTGTAGCGGTAAGCTCGACATCTATTTCGTAGTCCGCGAGAGTCACCGCGTAATGTCCGGGGCTGGCCTTCTCGGTCGTTTTCGAATAGCGCGAGCGATAGCCAAAATCGGGGTCACCGGCTGTGCCGGGATTGAGGCGGATCGGGCCGACGGCCGGCATCAGAAGAAAGTCCCCGAGGTCGGAATGGCCCGTACCATTAAAATGCGTGTGACTGAATCCGACGATGGTCGGATCGTCATACTGGTACCCCGCACAGTACCTGTAGACATCGGGGTTGTAACCATCTCCGTATGTGAACATCAGTGTGTCGGTGTCGGGGCTCAGCTGCACCATCCCGAAAGGCATGGTCGCGCCGGGGAAAGTATGCCCCATGTCCCTTGTGCCGATGAAGGGGTTGACGTATGTGCAGAGCTCCTCGGCAGCTTTGGCTGCTTCGGCAGCAAGACTGGAGCCTGGACCAGACAGGGCGCTATAAGCGATACAGAAGATAATAAGAAGCCACTTAGTAGCCGATATTGTTCGCTGTGAAGATCTCATTTTCAGGCTCCTTATTCTATTACATGACTGGCGACATAAACCGGGTCAAATTCTCCCTGATGTCGCAGAATAGTCAAGAATAAATTTTGGCATCGTGTTCTGGTGGAGGATGAGGATGCATTTGATAACGAACTGGCAGCCGACGTAGTTAATGACGTCTACAGCATACATTATTATCATTTATCGCACTTATTGTCGCCTATGGACGACATTATCTACATGCATACTACGCCACCGGCTCTAATGACCTGATCCCCTATCTCTTTGATTTGTTTGAATTAAAATTGAAAAGAGCCTACTCGACTTGAACTAAAAAACCCGGCTGCCGGGGCTTCAACCCTTCTGACAACCGGGTTCATCACTACTTCGCAACTAATCGATTCAGATTCGTTCTACCGTAAAAGAATCATCTTTTTAATTTCCGTATCGTCTCCTGCCGTCAACTTGTAGAAGTAGACGCCGCTTACAACATCCGATCCGTTGAAATCCTTACCATCCCAGGATACGCTCCTCCGGCCAGCCTGTTCGAACTGGTCCTTGAGAGTTACGATCCTCTGTCCGGCGATGTTGTAGATATCGAGTTTCACATGGCCGCTCTTCGAGAGTCTGTACTCGATGATCGTGTTCGGATTGAACGGATTAGGATAGTTCTGGGCAAGGCTGAAAGTAACCGGAGTGTCGCCGGGTTCTGCCAGAACCATCCCATTCATGGCGGTCTCACCCGACAGGCTCACATCTTCTAACCAGTAATAATATCTGGCTCCATCAGCCTGGTCGTCAACGTAGCTATACTCTGCTCCTTCGATCTCATTGCCTCTTGAAGGAATAAGAGCTCCGTTGAGCCTGATCTTCTGACCAGCTGGCTCCCCGCTCCTGTACAAATTGAATCCCGCAGTGTTAAGTTCTGAATCGGTAATCCAATTGACTTCCACGTGATCACTATTTATACAGGCAAGAAACGAGGTTACATAAACCGCTGTCGATGGCGGTGGCTCTGGATATAAAGTTTGGAGCGCCGAGACATCATCCGTCGTCTCGTGGCGTCTCACACCCGAAGGCCAGTCAGCTTCCATCACATCCCAGCCTGCGCCATGCTGAAGCCCGAGAGCGTGACCGAATTCATGTTTGAAGACAGTGAGTAGATCCCATTTACCCTCGGCATCTCCGCCCACTTTGGCAGTACCATGTGTGCCGTTCATATCGTATTCGGTATCTGCCTTGGGCGTCGGATCCACAAACCAACTCTTACCTTCATTTAAATATATCTCGTTCGTCGGATAATTCGCCGCTTCGGCTCCTTGATTCCATGGAGCAGCCGCGATCCCACCATCTCCACCAAAATTCCACATTCCGACAGCAGTACTGATATCAATATCCGATCCCCAGTCCTTGAATAGACTGGCGTCTTCCCACCTTATCGTTATGTCTGGTGTATCAGTGGCTCCCGCCTCTGAGACGTTAAGCCTGTCTGTCAGGTGATCGGTCCATTCGGAGATCGCTTCACGGATGGCCGCTTTTTCGGCGGCAGTCGAACTTCGTGATGGATGAGGATTGGCCCCTCCCGGGCTATCGACGAACTTGTATGTGACCGATCCAGTCCATTTTCCACCTGCTCCCCATGTCCCTGTCCATGTGCCGGCGATCACCGCCGCGGTCAAAATCAGAGTTGTCAATCCGGCAACGACAAGGAAGATAAAAGGAATATTCCTTCGCATAAAAGTTAACCGACGTTTCATTTTTCTTCCTTCCTTAATCTATCTGTATGTTTCATTCAGCATTAAAACTCGATTCGTTTTCCGAATATTCTGATTTAGATTGTCACTCAGCAGCTTTGGACAGATGTTTTTCGATCTTTCCTATTTCATCACTGATCTTGAGCTTACATGATTCATCGGCTGAATCTTTTACGAATCTCTCCGTCCAGTAATACTTGTCGGTTTTTATCTTTCTAACGTAGAGAAGACCCTTATCGCCTATCTTATAACTATGGGAACTTCTGATCTCCCTTTCGAGTTCGCTTATTCCGAGCCCGGGGAATCCGACAATGATCTCTTTTTCCTTTTTGACCTGGTCGGAACCCTTAAAGACCCTGGTGATCAGAACTCTAGCCGTATTATCCTTGTCGATATATGAAGTGGCCTCGAGAATTTCACCAAAAACAACGACTACAGATCTGTCAATATGCTGTTCTATTGACAATTTTTCTTTTTTCATGATCCCTCCCTGCAGATCGAGAGACATGAAACACAAAAACGCGATCGCGATCGTCAAAATAGTCCTCATGACTGTTGCTACCTCCTGTGACGGTTTCAAACTCAGTTCAACTCATTGATTTATGGTCCATCGCACTCCTTATGAATATCCTAAATACAGTAGTGAGGAATCCTCCCAACCCCTGTAAAATCCAATAGTCACGCCTTATGTTATCAAATAAATATTAATTATTAAATAATTACGTCCCCAATTGCGCACTGATTCTAACAAATGTTTTTGAGTTGGTCAAGAATATTACTAACGGACTTCATGCTCAACTCATCCATCGAAAAGGACCTGCCGGAGAAGGCAGGCTCTTTTCCAGCCCTGAAGGGCCATTTTGCGGGGCTGCGAAAATATCGGGTCGGCGATTACCGCGTCATCTTCGCGATCGTCGGAGATGATGTGATGATCCTGCGGATCGCCCACAGAAGCGATGTCTACAAAAAACGGTCATGAGGCTTGCGGACTTCGTCGAAGAGGTAATGGCGAAGATCGGCACGCTTCTGGGTGATGCATAGGCACCCCCCTCCTTTACTCCCCCTGACTCCTGTGGTACAATGCAGGTTACTGACTATCCTGAGACATTTAAGGAGAAAGACCATGAACAGGTTCACGAGAGTGTTGTTTTCAATACTGCTTTGTTCACTGATAATCGCGGTCCCGTCGATCTGGGCCATGTGGATCGAGGACGGAGTACCCGTCTGTATGGCAACGGATTTTCAGGTGGACACCCAGATCACATCCGATGGAGCCGGTGGGTCGATCATCACATGGGCAGATCGCCGCAGTGGTGAATACGACATCTACGCGCAGCGTATAGACGCCTCGGGAACAGCCCTGTGGACCACTGATGGTGTACTTCTCTGCACAGACTTCGGGGAAGATGAAGAGGCCCCCCGGATCACATCCGACGGAGCCGGCGGAGCGATCGTTGTATGGCAGGACTACCGCAGCGGAACCAGCTGGGACGTTTACGCCCAGCGCATAGACTCAGCGGGAACGGTCCTGTGGGACGAGTATGGAATCGAAGTCTGCACTGTATCGCTGGACCAGGACCAACCCCGGATAGTATCAGATGACGCCGGTGGAGCAATCATCGTATGG
>JAHOYU010000243.1 GCA_019038625.1 Candidatus Latescibacterota bacterium
ACTTCCAAGCCCGTCGATATGCCTGGAGGGTGTACCACCATCGGTACTCACCTTAAGGATCTCCATCTCCCATTCGAGCTGCCGGTAGACACGCCTCGATGAGAAGATGATACCTTCATCGGTATTCCAGTCCGAGACAACATCAGCCGCGGAATGCCATGTCATTCTTTTCGGAATGCCGCCGTTTGCAGCGATCACAAATATATCGTTATTCCCGAATCTCGCGCTGGAAAAGGCAATGCTTTTCCCATCGGGCGACCAGAACGGATTGCTCTCGTACGCCTCATGGATCGTTATCCTTCTGGGGCTACTCCCATCCGCTCCCGCGGTCCAGATATCCCCCTGATATGAAAACGTGATCCTGCTGCCCGACGGATCGAGGTCGGGGTAACGCGCCATTCTGGCCTCTTCTGAAGCGCCGGCGATAGCCGGGATCAGAAGAAGAAGGGCCAGGGAAAATAAAATCCTTTTGTGACTGCTCACGGATGGCTCCTTTCGGGTAAACAAGGTTCCTGCGGTTTTATTGTAGATTCAAACAGAGACGCCCTATACTCTGCGGCACTCCGGACGGACATCATATAACGGATGGCGGTAGGTTCTCAATCAATAATTGATAAATCGTTACCGGGACTACCTGACATCAGCCCCTCTTTTAACAAGAAGCTCCCTCAAAATCGAGCGATGGCAACGATTCTCATCCTCGCAATAACAACCCATCGACATATTTGTCTGATGAGAAAGAGCGGCCAGCAGATCCAGATCTTTACTTGCATCGGGGCGTTTCAACTCGGCTAGAAATCTTCTTTTGAACGCCTTCCACGACCTTTCGTCCTTCGCGACCTGGGCCTCCTTCAACAGCGGCTCACTGGGTGAAAGGTTGGGAAACCAGATATCATAGATATTCTTTAAAGAATAGTCTTTCTTTCGCATTCCCCTGGGAGGACGCCTTACCGCGCCTATTCGAAGCCCTTCTCCTTTTTCTCTGTCACTGCCCAGTCTGACTATTTTAATCGTCATTCCTTCTCCTGTGCAGCTATTGGTGTCACCTGTGATATATACAGTCTCCACATTCCATCACGCAGGATATACAGGTCAAGGAACCTTAAGTTATGTTCAAATTCACATTCGGCAAACCTGCCGTGGATATATCCCTTGCCTGTAATGATCCCTACATCACCGATCACTCTCGTTTCGATTTCCTCGACATCGTATGTATCGAGTTCTGCGCCCCCCGGCTGGTAAGCTTCCAGTGTCATTTTCAGATCCTGTGGATTCCCGTGAGGATCGTACCCGACATATTCTTTGGCCATGAGTTCTTTCAGTATTTGAACATCATGGGCAAACAAGGCATCTCGTAACTTGTTGAAAGTATCCAGAAGTTTTTGTTTTTCGCTCATTAAATCACTCCTGTTGGAATTAACAATATTATCAAGAACATTTTACTCATAAACAGTTATCCTTTTTGCGGCTGACAACCTTCGATTCAGCTGCTGGAACCGACAGTTAGACAGACCCTCGTTCATCAGAATTGCCGAAGGGTCTCTTAACAAGAACAACATCCATCCCTTCGGAAATATATTTATTTATACGCTCCACAAGAAATTCGGGAGCACCAGATTCCCTGCATTCCATAAAACCTGCGGATGAATAAAATTTCAGGAGATTCCGAAAAGGAACACCCCAACACTCTCGTTTTCCGATTGATTTACTCGCAGCTTGAAGCAACTTTGTTCCTATGCCCGTTCCGCGTAATGCTTCAGCAACGTATAGTCCACGCAAAACAAATACACCTTCCTCTTCGCACAATCTAGTCATTCCTACAACATTGGTATCTTGATGCGATATAATGACAATATCTGAATCATTTATTCCCCCAGAATAACCGACACTTTTGTAGAATTGCTCACCTTCAATGCGTATTTCCGAACCGATTTGACAAGAAATGCTCATATTAATAATACCTGTCTAACGTTTCTCGATTCAGCTGCGGGCTACAGTGTATCGCTTTCTTCTGCCTTATTAGATCGTAGATCCTCAATACACTTTTCCAGCTCTCCATTGGATCTCGTGATAATGACTATATGCTTATCATTTGCGAATTCATGAAGAGCTTGCAGCATTCGCGCAATGCCGTATGACAGTTTTGATGTGCAGTTGAAGATCGTAGCCTGAATATCCTTTCCTGATTTTGTGCCCTGGTATATATCAGTGATCCTACTCATCTCACCGTAATGGATTGAGAAATCAGAGACTGCAGAAAAATCGACAATCTCAATCGCCTTATCAGGACATTTGTCATCCTGCTGCAACAGTGCAAAGTATTCCTCTGTGAGAGCTAAGTCGAGCTCACCGGTGACCTTGGTAAGGATTAGCCGTCTATCATGGTCAAAAGAATAGGTAATAGGCATAATCTTCCTCTCCGATCTAGCACACAATTAGGCGGCTTGAAGTTTTGTATTACTCAAATCACTCATATTATCTCTCTGAATCCTGTTGTATGTCTTTAATGCGTCCCCTGAATCCTTGGAAAGCAGATAGTAGCACAATGAAGCTTCTTTTTCATTACTTAATTCTGCCTTAATGCGAAGTGTCAAATAAAGTTACCACCACCGTTGGTGGTAAAAATACTTGCAATGGGTTCGTATTAAATCAGAATAGGATGATAAAGCGAACTTTCATGAAAGATGAGCTATCTATCTACCATTCCCGTGCCCGGCGATCCAGTCACTGAGGATATCGAGGACTTTCGGCGCGATGGTCTCCTCGATCGTACCGTATTCCACAGGGCTGCCTGTACCGGCTGTCTGGAAGAAGTGGTTGAGGCCTTCAAGCTCCAGCACCCTGAAATCGCTGTTTCCCGCTGATTCGAGCGCTCGCCTCACTGCATCGGCATTACCTGCAGCAGGAACCTGCACATCTTTGCTCCCGTATATAGTAAGCACTGGACACCGCACCGATGACAGGGTCACAGATGGATCATGCTTCAGGTTAAAAACGAACCAGGGAGAGAGAAACCGTTTTACAGCGCGGTCGATCCTTTCTGCAGGCAACCCGTCGTGTTCGGCCTGGAAAAGTTTTCTGATAGCAGCTTTCTTTGATTTCCCGGCGCCGTTTTCTGATTCCTTATCTCCATCACCGAGAACGATATCGAGTACCTTCGCCTGAAATTCGGACCTCGCCATTATCGCCTCATCGCTCTGCCCCATCGCTCTCGCCGTAGATTCCTCGTACTGGATGTTGTACTCACGTCCGGGAAGTCCCGGGCTGCCGAGCATAACGATGAAAGCTACATCACCAGATCGGGCCGCGGCCAGGGAAGCGATCGTCCCACCCTCGCTATGTCCGATGATACCGATACTGGTTTTACCTATTCTGTCATGTCTGATAAGCAAATCGACAGCCCCCAGAGCATCGAGAGCAAAATCTTCTGTGGTCGCTCCGGGCCGCACACCGGTTGAAGCGCCGATGCCACGATCGTCGTATCTCAGCACGGCAATACCGTGCCTTGTAAGGTGGTCTGCTATTACCATAAATGGTTTGTGACCCATTATCGTGCCGTCACGGTCCTGTCCTCCCGCACCCGACACCAGGACTGCAACAGCGAAGGGCCCCTCTCCCTTCGGTATCGTCAGAGTCCCCGACAGCCGCACTCCTTCGGTTCCGCCTTCGAAGACGATCTCCTCTTCGATATATGGGAATGGCGGCAAGGGGGTCTGGAACCGCTGTGGTGAGACCGCCGCTTGCGGACGAGTCGTTGCCTGTGGGTCCCTGATTGTCGAGGTTACAACGGTTGCCGGAGTAACGGCAATCGCCTGACTACCGTCGATCGAGCAACAAACCGTTATGAATACCAGGGAGAATATTACCATTACTGTTGTTCTATTCATCATTCATACCTTAAGCAGTCGACCGGAGCCGTTTTCGCGGCCTTCAGCGCCTGCACGCTTACAGTGATGATCGTCATAACGAGCGCTGCGACTCCCGCCTGAATAAAGAAATAATAACTTATATCAGCCCTGTACTCGAACGCACGCATCCACCTCTCTACGGCGATCCACGCGAGTGGCCAGGCAATGAGGTTCGCCAGAAGGACCAGCCCTACCAGGCCGCGAGTAAGAAGCAGTACGATCTGCCCTGCCGAAGCGCCGAGAGCCTTCCTGATCCCTATCTCCTTCGTCCTCTGCTCGGTCATATATGATATCAACCCGAACAGGCCGACGCACGCTATTATAATCGCTATTGCCGTGGAAACGGTGAGGACCCTGCCAGCCCTCTGTTCGGCAGAGTAGACCTGATCGATCATCTCGTCGAAAAACCTGTACTTCGGAGGCTGCCCGGGGAAAAACTCCCTCAATCCAGCCTCGATATGGTCGAGCGCCTCACGGGTCGATTGCCCGTTTATCCTGATAGAAAGTTGCCTGCTGAGAGGCAGCCTGGGGTTATCGAATCTCCCCGGCAGAAGTATGAACAGAGGCTCGATCCCATGATGCAGAGAGAGGTTGTTGAAGTCCTTTACGACACCGATTATCTTGCCTGTGGCCATTCCGTCCCCGCACATCCATTCATCGAAATCTCTCCCCACAGGGTCTTCCCAACACAGGTTCCTCACGGCAGTCTCGTTGAGGATGAACGCTCCGTTCGCGTCCGACGGGTGGTCCTGTGAGAAATTTCTTCCATCCACTATCTCCATCCCGAACACATCCACAAAATCATAATCAGCGAAAACAAAATTCATCATCACAACCGTTTCCTCGTCCATACCAGGCCAGTGAGCTCGTGTCTGGAAATCGATCGAGCCGGGAAGATGAGACGAAGATGTGATGCCGGTTATGGTAGGACTCTCGGCCAGCCTTGCCTTGAGGGCCGCCACGATGTTCCTGTCTGGCCGGCCGTTCAGCGTTGCGACAACAATATGCTCCCGTTCATATCCCATATCCTTTTCGACAATATAGTCCAGCTGCCCTTTGACGGCCAGTGAACATACCACGAGAAAAATGGAGATGGAGAACTGGAATACCAGCAGGAAGGATCTCAGAGAGACCTTTCCCCTGCTCGCCTGTAAATAATTGTTGAGCGTGGCACTGGGCCTGCCCGATGACATCAGGAAAGCCGGATAGCCTCCCGAGAAGAGACTGACGAAGATGAAAAGGCCTGTCAGCAGCATCAGGAAATGGGGATCGACGATCTCCAGAGCCGTTACATCCCTGCCGGTAAAGGAGCTCATCCAGGGAATGAGCAACATGACCAGCAGGATAGAGATCATAAAGGCTATGAATGCAAAAACGAACGCCTCACCGAGAAACTGTTGTATCAACTGACTTCTGTGCGCCCCTATCACCTTCCTTATCCCGACCTCCCTGCTCCGCTTCGCAGCCCTTGCAGTGGAAAGGTTGATATAGTTCACGCAGGCGACAAGAAGTATGAGAAAAGCTATCGACAGGGCTATGATCACGGTCCTCAGATCACCGCCTTTTGAAAGTTCGAAATTGAGGTGCGAATGAAGATGTATATCTAAAAGAGGCTGGAGTCTGTACGATATCCTGGCGCGATCCTTCATCGCCTCGTCCACATCGTAAAAACGTTCCGGAAGGGTGTTCAGTCTCGCCTCGACTCGCCCTGCATCGTCGGTATCATGAAGTCTCAGGTATGTATATCCGATCACCGACCATGAGGAGACATCTATCTCGCTCATCTTCTCGCGCGCGGTGAGTGGTATGACGAAATTGTACTGGAGATGAGAGTCGCCCGGAGGGTCTTCAAGTATCCCCGCCACTTCGAAATCATGCTCGCCACGAAGACGCAGAGTCTTTCCGACCGGATCCTCATTTGCAAAATACTTCAGAGCCATCGATTCGCTTATCAACATATGGAACGGCTCTTCGCCGAACCTGTCTGTCGACCCTCTGACCGCCCGGAAATCGAACACGTCGAAAAACCCAGTGTCCGCAGAGATGATATCTCTCTCGAAATCAGTCCTGTCGTCCCGGGAGACCATCCAGTTATTCGATTGAAAGAACTTCGTCACGGCTGTTACTTCGGAAAATTCCTCACGGATAATCTCACCCAGTGACATGTGACAGACGGCGTGCTCGGTGGAATTCATGTTCATCCACCTTTTGTCGATGCTGGATACCCTGTAGACTTTCTCCGGCTCGTGGTGGAACCTGTCGAATCGGAGTTCGTAACCAGCGTAGAGACCTATCAGGATGAAACAGGTCAGTCCCGTTGCAAGCCCGAAGACGTTTATCGCCGAAAAAACCTTCTGCCTGCTCATATTTCGTAGGGAGATCTTTACATAGCTACCCGTCATCGCCATCACAAGTGCTATCGAACCAGCAAAGATACCAGGGATCGACCACAGCAGTTGCTTCCAGTACCAGCGGCATGCCGCCCCCCTGCCGGTGCTCGCGGAGATCGTGAGAAAGATCTCCTCGAAATCTCCGGCCAGGGTCTCTCTACTGTTCTTTCTCAGTAAAAACCAGAGTGTCCGGCGGGCTATCTTCGGCGAGCCTTCATATTCCCCTTCAGGCCACTTGCTGTCTGATCGACGCCTGTTCATATCGTCACTCCGCTTCAAGAGACAGGTCCTGAAGACCGTCCCAAAGTCGGTCGTTTACCTTTCTCGCCTCGACGAGCTCTTCACGCCCTTTTTTTGTCAGCTTGTAATAACGTCTGCTCATTCCGCCCCGCTCGGGCAGCGGTTCGCTCTGCCAGGAAGTGAGAAGTCCTTTCCGGATCAACCGGTCAAGAGGAACGTATATTCCCCCGATCGATACCGACTCGCCCGTGACTTCGGCGAGATATTTCAGGATCGGTATGGCGTATGCCTCTTCATCCAGCTTCCAGACAGCGAGCAGTATGTTTTCCTCTCTTCTTGACAGCATCGCGTTTCCCCGTTTCATAGTTCACTCCTATTAATTATTCATTATAGAATGAATAATAATACGTGAAAATGCAAGATATATTTCTGGCAATCCAAAATATCGACCTGATAAGAGATATCCGACCGGCCGTACCTGTCCCACTTCTTTGCGCTCAGACGTATTCGTCCCAGCTCTTTACGCTCAGGCCGCCCGGGCCGGTACGATATACGGCCTCGGCGAACCTCTTGGCCAGCTGAAGATCCGTGATGAGTGGAACGTCGAAATCGACAGCCTTCCTTCTTATGAGGTAGTCGTTGTCGAGCTCCTTCTTTTGGGTGTTCTTCGGTATGTTGATCACGAGGTCTATCTTTCCCTTCGCGATATATGTCAGGGTATTCGGTTCTTTCCCATCGCTCGGCCAGTACAGCTTCTTCACCTTGAACCCGAGGTTTTTCATGAAACTTGCAGTACCAGCGGTCGCGTAGAATTCGTACCCCAACTCCGCCAGCATCCTCGCCGATTCGAGGAATAGTCCCTTCTTCCCAGGCGGGCCGGTCGATAGGAGGATACCCTTGCGTGGCATTTTGAATCCCACCGAGATGAGGCTTTTCAGGAACGCTTCGTTGAAGTCATCTCCGAGGCATGCCACTTCGCCGGTCGACGCCATCTCCACTCCGAGGACCGGATCCGATCCTTTCAGGCGGGTGAACGAGAACTGTGGAGCTTTCACCCCGACATAATCCAGATCGAATGAGGACTTGTCGATCGGATCGACCTCCAGCCCCATCATTATCCTCACAGCGATATCGACGAAGTCGATCTTCAGCACCTTCGAGACGAAGGGCAGACTGCGCGACGCCCTGAGATTGCATTCGATCACCTTCACATCATTGCCTTTTGCCAGAAACTGTATATTGAACGGCCCTGTGATCTCGAGGGCCTTCGCTATCCTTCTCGATATCAGCTTGACCCTTCTCATCGTCTCGAGGTAGGTCCGCTGCGGAGGAAGCACCAGAGTAGCATCGCCCGAATGGACGCCGGCGTTCTCGACATGCTCCGAAATAGCATAACAGAACAGTTCGCCGTCTCTGGCGACCGCGTCCATCTCGATCTCTTTCGCTCCCGTGAGAAACTTGCTTATGACTATCGGATGGTCAGGACTGACTTCCGAGGCCTTTTTAAGGTAAAGCCGGAGTTCCTTGCGGGTCAGCGCGGTGCTCATCGCAGCACCGCTGAGCACATAGCTCGGCCTGATGAGTACCGGGTAGCCTACTTCAGAGGCGAAAGCCTCTGCCTCATCGAGACTGGTCAGCTCCTTCCATTTCGGCTGGTCGACTCCGAGTTCGTCGAGAAGAGCCGAGAACCTGTGCCTGTTCTCCGCCCTGTCGATCGATTCGGGGGAGGTCCCGAGGATCCTGATCCCCGCCGCGGCGAGAGGAACAGCGAGGTTGTTTGGGATCTGCCCGCCCATCGAGACGATGACTCCCTCGGGCGCTTCCTTGTCGAATATATCGAGGACCCTCTCGAGCGAAAGCTCCTCGAAGTATAGTCTCTCACAAATATCGTAATCTGTGCTCACAGTCTCCGGATTGCAGTTTATCATTATCGTCCCGGCGCCCTGCCTGCCCAGCGCGAGTACTGAGTTGACACAACACCAGTCGAACTCCACCGACGACCCGATTCGGTACGGCCCGCCGCCGATAACGGCGGTCCTGCGCCTGCCGATAAACGCGATATCATCCGTATCGCCATTATATGTAAGGTAGAGATAATTGGTCACTGCCGGGTACTCGGCCGCCGTCGTGTCGATCTGTTTGACTACGGGGACTATCCCGGATCTTATCCTTCTCTTTCTCACAGACATCTCACTGACACCTGTAAGGCCGGCGATCTGTCTGTCGGAAAACCCCTTCTGCTTGGCTTCGAGCAGGAGCTGCTTCGGAAGGGTCTTCCTGCCCCCCGCTCCGGATCTCGTTCCCGTACTTTTCTTCACGGCCGCCGCCGTGGTCACCACACTCTTCATCCTGTGAAGGAACCAGGGATCGACCCCGGTCAGAGAGGATATCTTCTCCACCGTGTACCCTCGCGCCAGCGCCTCCGATATCGCGAACAGTCGTTTGTCGGTCGGCCGGGTCATCTCTACATCAAGGTCATCGAACTCGATGTCGTTGCACACCAACCCCTCCATGCCGGTCTCCAGCATCCTTATGGCTTTCTGTATGACTTCCTCGAAAGATCTCCCTATCGCCATCACTTCGCCGACCGATTTCATCTCCGAGCCGAGGACCGGATCGACCATGCTGAATTTCTGCAGATCCCACCGGGGAAATTTCAGCACGATGTAGTCGAGCGCCGGCTCGTAGCAGGCCGCTGTGCCGCCTGTCACGGAATTCTTCAGTTCGGTCAGGGTACGTCCAACGGACAACTTGGCGGCAATGAACGCGAGCGGATATCCGGTCGCCTTGGATGCCAGAGCCGAACTTCTGCTCAGCCTCGCGTTGACTTCTATGATCCGGTAGTCCCCACTCTCCGGATCGAGAGCGAACTGGATGTTGCATTCGCCTACGATACCGAGCTTTCTTATCACCTCGATAGAGATCGAACGCAACATGTAATGCTCGGCTGCCGTAAGCGTCTGGACCGGCGCGACAACGACGCTCTCGCCGGTATGTATCCCCATAGGATCGATATTCTCCATTGAACATATGACGATGCAGTTATTCTCGTGGTCCCGGACGACTTCGTATTCGAGTTCTTTCCATCCGAGAAGGCATTCCTCGACCAGGACCTGGCCGGTATGAGAAAAGGCTTTCGTCACGAGGTTGACGAGTTCTTTTTTATTCCGGACGATCCCCGACCCGAGCCCGCCCAGCGCGTAAGCGATACGGCACATCACCGGGTATCCTATCTCATCGGCAGCCTGAACGGCCTTTTTCACGGTCGACACCGCTCTGCTGACAGGTGTCTTCAACCCGATACCATCGAGTACTCTGACGAAACGCTCCCTGTCCTCGGTATCGAGTATCGCCTCGACCTGTGTTCCAAGTACTTCGACACCGAATCTCTTCAGATCGCCGTTTCTGTGAAGCTCGACACCTGTATTCAGCGCCGTCTGCCCTCCAAACCCGAGCAGTATGCCGTCGGGCCTCTCCTTCTCGATGATCTGTCTTACAAAATCGGGAGTCACAGGAAGGAAATAGACCTTGTCCGCGAGATGTTCCGAAGTCTGGACAGTTGCGATATTTGGATTGACTACAATCGTCTCGATCCCTTCCTCCTTGAGTGCCTTCATCGCCTGGCTCCCCGAATAGTCGAATTCGCCCGCCTGCCCTATCTTTATCGCGCCCGATCCGAGTACCAGCACTTTTTCCGGTCTTTTCTTCATCCTATCGCCCTCACAAACATGTCGAATATAAATTCGGAATCGTCCGGGCCTGGAGAGGCTTCCGGATGGAATTGAGCGCCGAAGAACGGCTTCGATATATGTATGATCCCCTCGTTCGTCCCGTCGTTGCTGTTGTAGAACCATTCGCGCCAGTCGTTCGGCAGGGTCTTCGAATCGACTGCGTAGCCGTGATTCTGCGAAGTTATATAGCAGCGTTTCGTGCCCGACTCTACGCAGGGCTGGTTCTGCGACCTGTGGCCATACCTCAACTTGTATGTCTCAGCACCGCTGGCCAGCGCCATTATCTGGGAGCCAAGACAGACCCCGAGGATGGGCCGCCCCGACCTCATTGCCATTCTCGTGTGTTCGATCGTAGCGCCGCAGCTCTTCGGATCGCCGGGGCCGTTGGACAGCACTACCCCATCCGCTTCCACTTCGTTGAAGTCGTGGTCCCACGGTACCCTTATGACCGTGATATCCCTGTGAAGGAAGGCTCTGATGATATTGTTCTTTACACCGCAGTCGACCAGGACGATCCTCCTCTCCCCTCTCTCATAGATCACAGGCTCGCTCGTACTGACCTCCGCGGCCAGGTTTCTCGTATTCGGGTCGGAAAAATCGATATCACGGCTGCCCGAAACGATCTTTCCTTTCATCGTACCCGATTCGCGCAGCTTCCTCGTCAGGGCACGTGTATCAATTCCGGCAATACCGGGCACCCCTTCTCTCTGCATCCAGTGCGACAGAGACTCCACCGAGTTCCAGTGAGAGTGTTCATCGATATACTGGGAAACGACGAGGGCCGATACCTGTATTTTTTCGGACTCAAAAAAAACGGAGAGAAAATCTTCTCTCCGTTCGGCAGGTACACCATAATTCCCGATCAACGGGTATGTGAGGGCAAGTAATTGCCCCCGGTATGAAGGATCGGTGAGAGTCTCCGGATATCCGGTCATCCCGGTGTTGAACACCACCTCTCCCGCCGCACAGGCGAGCGCGCCGAACGGTACACCTTCGAATACCGATCCGTCCTCCAGGATCAGCTTCGATTTTTTACTGAGTTTGCGCAATGTAAGTCCCTTTTTAAAGAAAGATCCGGACAAATCTTACGGAAGGTATCAAAAAAGGAAGGGGAACACAACACGAAAATAAATATTTCTACAATATCCAGGCGTAGCCGAACTTCACAAAGAAAGTCCTGTCGGTCTGGGTAAGATCGACAGCCACAGGATCGGCGCCCGAACCTGTGAACCCATAGTAATTATCAGAATATCCCAGGTAGAAGACTGTCTGTGGATTGATCTTGTAGGAGAACAGGATCTGGCTGAAGAGGTTGTCTTCCTTCGAATCGACCTTCTCCAGATACAGCCCGGTGTTTCTGTCGTACCTGACATACTGAAGGTTGATACGCAGGAAAGTCCTGCGGTCGAACTGGTACTTCAGCCTGAACCTGCCGACATTCGCCGTATATAGTCTCTGCCCGTTCAGCACACTCAACCGCTCCCAGGTATGGTCGTAGCCCAGATTGAGATGGCGCCCGAACCTGTATTCAAATCCCGGCTCCAGCTGAAGTGTACGGGCCTGGCGGGCGTTCGCGTAATCGACTATGTCTCCCCAGGTATGGTTGAAATAGACCCTTAGCGAACCTGTCGGCCTCATACTTGTGAACAGATGATAGTGTTTGTAGCTGAAGTGTTCTCCCCGGTAGACAAAATCGGCATAGACATGCGACCAGAGACTTATCTCGCTCTGGAGCGGCCCCGCGTAGTCCCCGTAGATATTCCAGAGTTCGAAGATCTTCGAACCGTCTATCTCCTCTTCCAGCTCGTATGAGGACCCGGCATGCAGCAGGGTGTACCAGTTATCCGATTCACCATACCACTTGTATCCACCGCCCCCTTCGAAATGCCGGATATTGGTCTTCGGCTCGAATCCCGAATCCAGTCTGAGATCCTTGGCCTTCTCGAAGTAATACCCGAAAAGATCCAGATTTTCTGTCTCGTGCGCGTAGATAGCCAGAGCACCGCTACCTCTGAATGGTTCTGTCTGCTGGCCAAACTCTGCTGCCAGCGAATCCGGATAGTCTGTCTCGCTGGCTATCACCTGGAACCTGATCTGGTCTGTCTTCGTCAGCTTGATCAGCCCGTCGACTCCGACCACCCGATTGTAATAACCTTCCCCCTCCCTGTCCGTTGCCAGCAGGCCGATATTCGACGACTCGAAGATATCACGCTTGTATCTGAGTACCGTACCATAGCTCTCCATATCGAGCGATGACGACATGGACCCCTGGCTTCCGGGAAAGAGAAAATTGGTCCTCGCGTCGCGGACGCTGTAGAACCCGACAGCGTTACCACCCTCCTTACCTGTAAGCTTGATTCCCCAGTCCGGATCGGCAAGCGTTCTCGAATAGACAGCGTTCATCCTCGTGGAAAAAAGTTCGGCCCCCTCCATGAAGAATGGCCTTTTCTCGGGGTAATGTATGGCGAAATTCCTGTTTATATCAAGCTGCGCCGCGTCCGCTTCGACCTGGGAAAAATCGGGATTGACCGTTCCCTGCAGGGCCATGTTCGGTGTCATGCTCCACCTTGCGGTAAGTCCCGGATCGTAACTTTTGTCCTTTTCGCGAAAATCTCCACTCGTGTACCCCTCCCTCTCCTGTGAATAGAGTGCCGAAAAGGTCGGAGCTATTTCGATGTTCCTGCCAGGAGATGCTCCGGCAAACCCCTTGATCTTCAGAGTCTGGCAGAAATAGCAGTTGTTGCCACGGTCCCTTGCAAAGAGGCCTATGTGATGCCTGGCCGACCTGGGATAACTTCGAACAGCATCGAAGCCCCATACCTGGTCTCCATCGGTCCTCTGGAATCGAAGTGAACTGAAGGGGATCGCTATCTCCACGACATATCCCCATTGAGTTATCCGGCCCGACGATTCCCAGATAGCATCGAAGTTATCGCTCCCACAGTCCGAACATTCGATCATATCAGCCTGTACGCCCAGTGGATTTACCAGAAAATCAAAGGCCCTGCGCTCATCATTGAAGGTATCTAATACAAGCCCTACCCAGTCTTCTCCCCCGATGTCATCCCTGTCGCATAGCCGAGCCCTGATCGAGGATGGATCAGGATCATACGCCCTGAATGCCGCGTAGAGATGCGACTCACTGTAGGCAAGCAGCACTTCGGTCCGCACAGGCGCCGGGATGTTCTCACCGGGCTGGACTTCATATTTCAGTTCCAGGATGAGAGCATAGTTCCAGAACGACTCGTCCAACAGGGCATCTACCGATATCTGTCCGGAGACTTTCGGAACGATATGATTATCCATAGTTCCGGCTACATCATCCGCGAAGACTGATGACGCATGGAAAATAATCACGATGAATAAGGATACCGCAGAAAGAAACGATAGGGGATGTGATCTCATATAGTTTTCTCCATGACCATAATACACTGATGTATGATTGTTGTTCCAAAAGAATGAAGGGATAGCCTGGCAGTGGCCCGATGCTGACTTCTGTTACCCGGCCTTTTTTGGTTCCATTATGATAATCCTGAGTTTCCGGCAGCTCGAACACCAGCCCAGAGTCCACGACGGAGCCAGATCAGAGATCCTGTTATCTCCCAATTCTGCCGCGTCACGGACCTTGCCACACTCTTTGCAGCGGAGTTGCCACTTGTCAGCGATATGCAGTTCGTCTTTGATATTTTCCGATAAATCCATTTTTGCATCACCCCAGTCGATAATACGACATCGACGTTTCGATTTCAAGAAACTCTTGCAAATGAATAGAAAAGAATGTCCGCAGTGTGGCACATTCCGAGACATGACATAGTCTGTGACTCAGCATATCCCGCAGCAGGACTGATTGACAACCCGACTTGAGTCCCATATCCTTACTCATCTTGACAGGTCGACACCGGACTGAAGAGACAGGCCACCTGAAGCCATTATTATTTCTTTCGCCAAGGCTGGATGGAATTTGGACGACAACTCCTTGATGCTGAGAATCGTAAAGGGCGACAGGCAGGCTTTCAGAGTACTGGTCTTTCGATACCAGGGGACGATGTACAACTTCTTTCTGAGATCCGGATGCATCGCTGAAGACGCGGAAGATCTCACTCAGCGACTTTTCATCAAACTGTTCAGCGCATCATATAAAACTCGAGACAGCGCGACTTTCAGGACATTCCTCTACAGGATGGCTACGAATATCCTGATCGACCACACTCGCAGACTCGGGTCTGACAGACTTATATTCGATGGCGAACTTTCCGAAGGCCTGAAGGACCCGATATCGCCCGGGAAAAATCTTCCGGACCGGGACATGGAAGCGGCCCAGCTCGAGGAAAGATACTATAAGGCACTCGACGACCTCCCGCGAGAGTGGAAGATCGTCATGGAACTGAGAGTAAGCGGAGAACTCACATACAGGGAGATAGCAGAGAGTACGGGACTCAGCGTACCGGCGGTCGAATCGATCCTTTTCAGAGCCAGAGAGAGACTCGGCAGGGAATTGAAAGAATTCAGGAAAGACATATGATCGATTGAAACGAATATAATCGAGATTATTTAACTTTTATTGAGGTTTATTGACTTTTTTTGCAAGTTTTTCTGATTCGATACGTTTGACATGAATAGCAGGAGGAAATAATGGATTGCATGGAGTATCGTAAATCAGCATCGAGAGTACTCGACGGAGAGGCGGATGCCGCAGAGGAGAAGCAGCTCATGCTTCACCTCGACGGATGCGAAGACTGTCGGCTTTTCCACGAGTCACTCCAGGTTGTCTCCGCCATGCATCGTGAACTCGTCGAGACCACACCACCGTCTGGCATCCTGGAAATCGTACTTGAAACTACCAGGGGCAGGGACCGCATTCCAGGCTGGTGGAAGATCGGGATCTCGGCTGCAGCAGCCGTTGTCATACTGCTTGGCGTCAGGATCGGGGATTATATATCGTCGAGTTACAGTGATGCCTCCAGTCCGGACCAGGCCGAAGTATTCGAGATGGACTATCTCGAAGCATTCCCGCCCGGCTCTCTTGGAGAACGTCTGATGATCACGATGGAAGGAGATGCCGATGTCTAGCTGGAAGCTGAAAGCGACACTGATCATCTCCCTCGCATTCAATGTGGCAGTGCTGGGCACTATCACCGTGCTCTGGAGATACCATTCAGCCCGCAACAGAACGGCTGATAAGATCCACTGCGATTCCAAAGAAACCTGCAGGATCAGAAGCCAATACCTCGCAAAGGGAATTGGCCTCTGCGACAGCAAAACGGTGCATGTAGAACTTGAGATGCTCAAGTCATACACCTTCGAGGAGGAGGTCAGGAATAGTATCGACCAGGAAAGGAACGAACTGTTGATACTCTTTAGTGAAGCCAGCCCGGACACGCTGGAGATCATGAAAAGAGTCGAGCGCATTTCGGCCCTCCAGGGCGATCTTGAGAAAGCGATTGTCAGAAAACTGATCAGGTCGCATTCGATTCTTGATCCTGAAGAGAGACAGAGGTTCATGAAATTCATCGGATGTGATCCCGATCACGGTTGCGCCCAGAGGGGTAGCAAGAAAAAGATGATCGACACATTCGAAACACAGGGAAAGGAAACGGAATGAAAAAGGGTCTTTTAGTCATCACAGCTCTTCTTATTGCAGTAGTTCTCCCCATGTCGCTCGCGGCACAGGAAAAGGATGTAGAGGTCAAGGTCGAAGTCAAGGAATGTGATCATGGTCACGGTAAATCGATTCATTGTGAACATAGCCATGGTAAATCGATTAATGCAAAGTGCAGTCTTGCTCCCGAAATCTCTCTAAAGATCGAGAAACTCGTTCTCGAACTCAAATTAAAGAACCTCGAACTCGAGAAGAAGCAGACCGATATCCACAAGAAGGTCTACTCCCAGTACATCGAGGAAAATCCCGACGGCAAAAAGATTAAGAAACTGACAAAGGCCATGCTCGCCGTCAAGGCCGAGCTTATGGAGAACCAGCACGAACATTTCATGGCTGTCAGAAAGCTGGTCTCCGCCGAGCAGTTCAAGATGTTTATGGCCTGTCAGGGTCATGGCTCTAAAATGGGAAAAGGGATGCACGGCAAAATGGGACACGGCAGCATGAGTTGTTGTTCTCAGGGGAAAATGAGCGGATGCTCAAGTGCTGGAGCGATGCATGGATGTAAAAGCGGCAA
This sequence comes from Candidatus Latescibacterota bacterium, assembly GCA_019038625.1. Lineage (NCBI taxonomy): Bacteria > Pseudomonadati > Candidatus Latescibacterota > Candidatus Latescibacterota bacterium. The sequence continues at coordinate 16,443 of JAHOYU010000243.1, forward strand.
AAGCTGCTGCTCGTCGGGCAAATCGATGAGCGGATGCAAGAGCATCAAAAGTGGCAAGGGCTGCGGCTCACACGGCGATGCGATGAGCGGATGCAAGAACATCAAGATCAAATGTGAGGTCGAGTGCTGCAAACATACTGACAAAAGCAAGTGCACAGAAAAATGCAAGGAAATCAAGATCATAAAGAAAATCATAGAATAAGCTGATATCTCTTTAAGCGGGAGGCGCCAGGCGCCTCCCGCTTTTTTATTGTTTCTTAATTGCGTCCTGGACCTTTTCGGCTAGTTCCTTGATCGAAAATGGCTTCTGCAGGAAGTGGACTCCCTCATCGAGGATCCCCTTACGAGCTATGACATTGGCCGTATAACCCGACATATACAAGCATTGCAGCCCGGGAATGATATCGCCCATACGGGTGGCCAGGGCACGCCCGTTCATATTCGGCATCACTACATCCGTTATCATCAGGTTTATTTCGCCAGAATGGTTCTCGGCGATCCTGATCGCCTCTACGGGAGAATTAGCCGTAAGCACCTCATACCCTAGAACATTCAACATCTTTTTCCCAAGTTTGAGTATCGACTCTTCATCCTCGACAAGCAGGATAGTCTCTCCATTGCTCTCAGACATTCTGACATCCTTTTGAGCGGCGTCCCTGCTCATCTCTTCCTTACACCGTGAGAGGTATATCTTGAAAGTGCTCCCCTCGCCCGGCTCGCTGTAGACGTTGATAAAGCCGCAGTTCTGCTTGACTATACCGTACACTGTCGAAAGGCCAAGGCCTGTACCTGAACCTACATTCTTCGTAGTAAAAAACGGTTCGAACACATGTTCAAGTATGTCCCCATCCATCCCCTGGCCGTCATCACTGACCCCCAGCATCACATAATCACCGGGAATGAATTCATGATGATCCGCGCAATACTTATCGTCGAGGCTGACGTTCAAAGTCTCGATTGTCACCTTGCCGACATCCGGGATGGCATCACAGGCGTTAATACAGAGGTTAGCCAGCACCTGGTCTATCTGGCCGGGGTCCATCTTTATTGGCCAGAGTCCTTTGCCCGGAAGCCAGGCGAGATCGATGTTTTCACCGATGAGCCGCTCCAGCATCTTCAGCATGCCCTCAACCGTTTCATTGAGATCGAGGATCTTCGGGGAGACTGTCTGCTTACTGGCATAAGCCAGCAGCTGGCGGGTAAGATCGGCCGAGCGTTCCGCTGCTCGATAGATCTCTGTCAGATCCTCGTAGAGAAGTCCCGACTCGTCGGCCTGCTTCATGGCAAGCTCAGTATGTCCCAGGATCACTCCGAGCATGTTATTGAAATCGTGGGCTACGCCACCAGCAAGCTTTCCGACAGACTCCATCTTCTGAGAGTGCGCAAGCTGCACCTGCAGTTTCTCTCTGGTTTTTTCGCCCTTTACCCTATCTGTAACATCCTTGAATATGGTGACAAATCTGAGGGGAGCTGTACAGAAAGCCGTCACTTCGAAATGCCTGTCCAATACCTGCGCGTAGTTTTTAAAAAATGCCGGTTCACCGGACAGGACCACTTTGCCATAAATGTCTATCCAGAATTTTTCGGTCTCGGGCATGACCTCAAGGACAGTCTTTCCTTTGATCTCCGACGCTTTAAGCCCTGTGAGGCGCTCAAAAGCAGGATTAATGTCCAGAAAACGATAATCGACGGGAATTCCTTCTTCATCGAGGATGATCTCGTGCAGGGCGAATCCATCGAGCATCTCGCGAAAAAGCATTCGATAATTTTTCTCTGCTGCTATTCTATCAGTGACTTCGACAAGGGAAAAAACCAGCCCGACAACTTTCTCAGAAAGATCCATTACCGGCACAAGATCCCAGTCCCAGAATGTGACACCTCTTTCGGGTTGATCGGGAAACTCGAACTGCTTTGCCAGCACTGAGAAAGATTCTCCCGTATCGACGACATGCTGGAAGATGGCTTTGTTCTCCTCATGGGGATACATCTCAAAATGATTTTTTCCGGGGAACCAGGATGGTTCGAACCTGCATGTATCTGCATAGGCTTTGTTCACCCATTTGAAATTAAAATCCGCATCAAGATAAACAAGCATCATCGGCGTATGTTCCACTATCGCGGTGAGTTTCTGGCTGGTATCCATGGCCCTTGCCTCGCCGTCGAGAAGGGCCTCTCGCGTTTTCCGCTCCTCTGTCTGATCTCGGAATACCAGGACCATACCTATAAGCTCACCCTTCTCATCGATGATCGGGGCTCTGCTGTCGGCGATAGACCTTTCCGTTCCATCCCTGGCGATAAGTATGGTACTGTTCGCGAGCCCCATTATCCCGCCCTCACGAAGGACACGGTCCGCGGGATTATCCAGTACTTCCCGGGTCCCTTCGCTGATGGTCCTGAAGACTTCCTGAAGGGGACGCCCTTTCGCGTCAGCTATATTCCAACCCGTCAACTCTTCAGCGATCGGGTTGAGTATCTCTACCAGTCCCTCCGCATCCGTGGAAATCACCGCGTCACCGATTCCTTTTATGGTGATGCCATACCTTGCTTCACTGGTCAATCGTTTGGCCTCGGCATTATAAAGATCCCGGTAATGCATCTTTCTGCCACGTTGCCAGAGAAATAGCAACCCTACAGCGACAAGGATGACGAGGCCGAAGATAATGCTGAGAATAAGTATCGACTGGAACCGCCAGGACGAAAGGGCTTCAGCCTTGTCGATCTTCGAAACGATGAACCATGGCGAATCAGGCACAGGCAGGATCACGGCAATAACATCTACTCCGCGGTAATCAAGACCCTCGACGACTCCCTGCCTGCCCTGTGCCGCCATTACCGCGGGAACATCTGTCCGGGTAAGAGGAATCCGCAATTTCAATGCGGTATTCTTCGTATGACGCAGCTCATTTAAAAATTTTACCGAATCGCCATCAGTGCGTATCAACAATGTCTCGGCCGTCCTTGTGGGAGTCGGCCACGACTGGATCAGCGGATAGAGAAAACTGCTGGCATCGCTTACCATCACAACAGATCCCACAGGATCGGAGCCGGAAAACAAAGGAGTCACCACACTTATATGGGGCACTGATATATCCACACTGACATGAAGCTCGGAGATCTCGGGTGCACGGCTGGCGAATGCCTTTTCCGCAGCCACTAATATCTCGGGATGGACACTTCCATTGATGCCAGTAAAACTGAGCTGTACCTCACCATCAGCCGACAGGATAATTATTTCATAATATCGGTAATGCTTCATCAACGACTGGAACACAACCTTGATCTCTCCGGTAATTATAGGATCCTTGGTCGTAAACCACTGAACGATCTCACGGAATAAAAAGAGGTCTTCAGTGAGTGTCGCTCCATCGGCGACTCTCTCTTGTCTCCATACCGCTATTCCATCTGCTTTAAGACTGGCGATGCTGGCAAGTTCCTCTTCGATCTGCGTTCTGCGGTACCCCTCCTGGTTCCTGTAGAACAATAAACCGAAAGACAGGATCAGAATCATGACTGTGAGAAAAGTTAATTTTATCCAAACTGGAAATCTTTGCATATGTGGCCTTCCAACCTGCTATCGTCTGTTCCCACTTCATTTAACCAGCAAACTATGATGATAGCAATATTCCATCATGCATTACAGAGATTTCTCTATGATTACTTCTCCTCATTTATTCGATGTCCGGCAGAAAAAAAAGGGCGGGGCCTTTTCAGGTCCCGCCCTTCGTCAGAAGCGGATTATCGACCACGCATCAGTCAGCGTGGAAGACTTCTGTCTAGTCCTTGTTCAGGCTCTTGATCGAACCCCAGGTCGCCGATTTCTCGGGGGCGGCCCGCATAGCGGAAGCTCCGACATCGTCGAAATCAGGCATGTCGTCCTCTTCCTCGCACTCGATCTCGTTGTACTGTTCCAGTGCGTCCTTGATCGCCTCGGCTTCTTCCTTGATCTCACCCTTGGGCTTGCTTCCCAGGGGATACAGAGCGAAGAAAGCATCCGCCATGTCGATCGTGCCCAGGATGTAGTCGGGCGCTCCAACCAGAACGTTCAGCTTGGCGGCCACAGTGTGGTGGAAGAAGATGACCGTAATATCACTGCGAGTCGGCCAGTCGAAGATCTCCAGCAGTTCTTCCATAGTGTAGAAAACGCCGCCGATGGTCAGGCCACTCACAGGCCAGGCTTCCGGATGGTTCTTCCAGTAACCCGGGGTGTAGCTGCATCCACCCTCTTCTTCGCATTCACAGGTGAAGGTCGTTTCAAAATACCTGTTGCCCCAACCCTGGTTACTCTCGAAGTGGAAGTGGATGTTCACTGTGTAATCTCCACAGAGTTCCATGTCCCATACACCGTTGTAATCGAACGCGGGCTCGGCAACCGGAAGATCCACAAACTCGGTGATCGTATAGACGACCACTCCGCCCTGGCTGAGCTCGACGGTATAATCGACGTTAATAAACCTGGTGTTGGCGTCTACGCCCATCAGGCCCACGATCGACCAGCCATAACAATCGGCCGTGTAATTAAGCTCGAGGGGATGCGTCGCGTTCGCGTTGACGGTGAAAAGGGCCAGAGCCAGAAATATAGACAGCGATACGACTACTCTCTTCATCATACAATTCCTTTCAAGAATGTTCTGTTCGCTGATTTAACCTTAGCACGCCTTTGATACGTAATTGTACCACATCTGGAATGGTTATTTCAACATATTTAGCAGGAATGAAGAGATATCTTGATGTGTATCACACGATTACAATGTAGTTACTCTTCTTCTGAACTGTATTCCGGATCACGGACCGGCCATTCTTTTCTCCGATCCACGCAGGTTCCGGTCAGTTGTAATCCTTCCTCATCGCCTCATCGCACATCGTATCCTGAAGCACTTCTTTCCATCTCTCGCCTTTCCATGTTCCGAGCTCTGAATGTGTCGTCAGATACTTCTCGGGGATAGGATGCGTCCCGTATACCACATCCAGGCCATACTTTGCTTCAATGAATTCCTTGAAATACTTCACACTGGGGCATGGAGGATAGCCGACTATCAGGCCCGTGGCGAGATGGATGACTTCGGCTCCGTTCTTCTTCATCTCCTCGACCGCGTATTCCACATTGCCGCCGGGACAGCCGTCGCAGCTCGTATATCCTACCAGCTCTACTTCTAAATCCTTATACCTGGCGAATGCCCCTTCCCGCTCCCTCATCGACCTGAGACACTTGCCCCCCGCGCACGTCCTGTAACGATCGCAGATGATTATTCCGATCTTTCTCGATTCCGCACTCATTTCACGCCTCCCGGTTTCTGTCAGCTTCCAGTGTGCGCTCGCTCAACTTCCAATCATATTTTCAGGCATTTTTACGGCTACGACCTTTCCTGTCACACAGATCCTGCCATTTGCTGAAAGGGTCTCAATAACGACCACTTTTTTATCAGTGATCTCCTCTACCGTACCGCGTATCTCCAGAGCGACCCCCATCGGAGTCGGCCGCAGGTAATCTACCTTCAACGAAGCTGTCACATATCGAAGCGAAGGTTCCGACGACATCTCCCGGCCTTCCCGGCGATAGGCTGCCGCAGCGGCCGTGCCCGTACCATGGCAGTCTATCAGCGAAGCGATCAGTCCACCATAGACATACCCGGGGATAGCCGTGTGCTCGGGCCGTGGCGTAAAGAAAGCTACAGTCTCATCTCCATCCCAGCGGCTTTTAAGTTGCAGTCCCTGCTTGTTAAGGCAGCCGCAACCGTAACAATGGCTGACATCGTCCGGATAGTAGTCCTGAAAAGCTTTGTCTTCCAATTATCATCTCCCTTGTTCTTCCAAACTGTAAAGAAAAGTATTATGCCTGAATTATTCGGGATTTTCACTTGAAAAATTCAATCGAGGGCCAGGACCGTCTCCACGAGATCCCTGTTTTCCAGGCCAGTCTTTTCATCGGCCGGAGCATCCTCTCCGGGTAACCATTTTCTCAGGATCTTCGCGAGAGCTTTCGGATTGACAGGCTTCGGGATATAGTCGTCCATTCCCGCTTCAAGACATTTTTCACGGTCTCCCTGCATGGCGTTGGCTGTCATGGCTATCACAGGCACCTCATGATTCGGGACGGTCGTCTCAGGATCCCGGATCCTCCGCGTAGCCTCGTACCCGTCAAGTTCGGGCATCTGGCAATCCATGAGAACGAGATCGTAAGGTATCCTTTCAAGTGCGTCCACAGCCTCGACACCGTTTGCAACGGCATCAGCCTGCAAACCGATCTTCTTCAGGATACCGAGCGCCACCCTCTGATTCGTGATATTGTCTTCAGCGAGCAGAATACGGTAGTTGCCATCGAACTTTCCGAGCTTACCCTCCGACGAACCGGATCTTCCCTTGCGGCTGACTCTTCCTGTAAGAACAGAACTCATACATTCAAAAAGCTGTGACTGTCTTACGGGTTTCGATAACTGGTCGGAAAAGCCGATCTCTGCCAGTCGATCCCCTTCGCTACGCCCACCCAGAAAAGTAAGCAACAACAATTTCGTATCCTTGATCTTTTCGTCTGCCTTGATGGCCCTGCCAAGGCCCTCGCCATCCATTCCCGGCATCAGCATGTCGAGGATGGCTACCTTGTACGAATCTCCATTCTTCTCTGCGGCGAGGAGCATCCTCAACGCTTTCGGGGCGTCATGCGCACCATCCGCTCTCAATCCCCAGGATTCCAGTCGTTCCCTTACGACCTCCCTGCCAGCCAGGTTATCGTCGACGACCAGCACATGGGCCCCACGCGCTTCTTCTGGAACGGATACATCGCGCTTCTGCTCGGCCTGTTCAAGAAACCGGACGGTAAACCAGAACTCGGACCCCTCTCCCTCCCGGCTGTTCACGCCGATCTCTCCCCCCATCGCCTCCGCCAGTTGCATGGAGATCGCAAGCCCAAGTCCCGTACCGCCATACTTGCGAGTGGTGGACGCGTCCACCTGCGTGAATTTATCGAAAAGAGTTCCCACCTTGTCAGCCGGTATACCGATACCTGTATCTGTCACGGTGAATCTCACGACTGCCTCTGTGTCAGTTTCTGAATCCAGGCTGGCTTTGACAACGATCTCACCCATACTGGTGAACTTGACGGCGTTGCCCATAAGGTTGATCAGGATCTGTCTGAGTCGTCCGGGGTCACCGCGCAGTGCGACCGGCATCCCCGGCTCAGCTGCGCAGACGAATTCCAGTCCTTTTTCACGGGTCTTCAGGGCCATCATTTCGGCGAAGTCTTCAAGCAGTGTCTCAAGGTCGAAATCAAGGACTTCCATCTCCAGTTTCCCGGCTTCGATCTTTGAAAAATCGAGGATATCGTTGATCAGCTCGAGAAGCGATTCTCCACTGGCCTGGACCGTCTCCGCGTACCGGCGCTGTTCTTCCGTCAGTTCCGTATCGAGCAGAAGCCCTGTCATCCCTATCACACCATTCATCGGTGTCCGTATCTCGTGGCTCATGTTCGCCAGGAATTCGCTCTTCGACATGTTTGCCATCTCAGCCTGGACCATCATATCACTCGATAAAGCAGTCTGCTCTTCCAGATGCCTGTTCACCATCGCGAGCTCCTCATTGGACTCACGCAGTCTCTCTTCACCCTTTTTGCGCTCGGTGATATCTCTTACGGTAGCCTGAAGGACCGGTCTGCCTTCCATTTCCATGACACTGAGCAATACTTCAGCGGGAAAGACTATTCCTGTCGCATGACGTTTATGGAGCCACTCGAACCGGCTGTTCCCGGTCTCAAAAGCCGTGGCGATCCTTTCACCGACAGCATCGAGGGAGTCGCTTCCGTCCATCTGTCGAGGTGGCGATAGATCCGCCGGAGTCATCGAGCAGAACTCCTCCTCACTGGAACATTCGAATATCGACAGCGTCGCCTTGTTACACGCAAAGAATCCTTTTTCATCGAGCAGCATGATCGCGTCGCTTGTCGAATCGAAAAGTGTTTTAAACCTGCTCTCCGACTTCCTCATCTTCTGGTCAGTGCGTGTCCTTATCATTGCTGCTGCCAGTATATTGGAGACAGCTTCCAGAAAATGAGCGTCGTCCCCACTGAAACGTGCCTTCTTTATCGTATGAACACCGAGGATCCCGAAAGGCCTCGACTCTCCGGGGATCGCTACAACCATCCCCCCTGTCACTCCATGTTCGGTAAGCAGAGGTGGGGGTGAAAACCTCGTTTCGTTTTTGATATCATCCGCTATGACAGGACTAGCCTGGAGCAGTGTATATCCGCCCTGGGACCCGGCTCCGTCCGGTATGGATCTATGCCCTACCCAACCTTCCTTCCATCCGACACCTGCCCTGAGAAACAGTTCTCCTTTTTCGGGAAAATGTTCCAGCACCTTGGCATATTCGGTGCCCAGGACCCTGGATACCAGCAGGACCGCGCTTTCGAACAATTCATCGATCGACATCCCGGAAAGCACCTTCTGCCCGAACCTGGCGACCTCTGACTGCTGCCCGGCACGGACCCTCTCCATCTCCAGTATCCTGTCCAGTGTATCCCGGGCCCTGATCAATTCTTCCGTACGGCTCTTCACTTCCGTCTCTATCACAGATCGTCTCCGCGCCTGGTTCCAGAACAGAAGAGCGAGAAGATTACCGATGACAAGAATGATGATGCCCACCATTATCGGTTGGGCGGTTATATAGTCGGCGATGAGATCTTCATGCGCAATCGATACGATAGTCCACTTTCTGCCCGCGAACAGAAGATCAGCCCGTTTGTGCCCGGAAGAGTTTCCGGATGAGGCGAATGTCTTCAACATCTCACTACACGGTATGGCTCTCTTCGATGGGTCAGACATGCCCGGAGGAAGATTCATCACAGACAGGCATTCCGGCGATCCCTTTCTGGTCGAATCAAACAGGTAGAGCGCAATTCTGGATTCCAGGTCCTCCTTGAAGGCAAGCAGGATCATATCTTTCGCCTTGAAGACACCCGCCACGAAACCATACAAGCCTGATCTTCTGTCATCACAGTTTGAGATCACTGTGCCTTTTTCGTAGACCGGCAGAAAGACCCGAAAAGCTTTGTGTGTCGCCTTGTCCTGTACGAGCCTGATCGGTGAGGTAGCGATTATATCACCCGCAAGAAACGATTCCTCGAGTGCTCTGAGTCTGTCAAGGTCTGACGACATGTCGAACCCGAGGGCCATTTCATTACCCGAATAAGGTTCCACATAATATACAGGGTAGTATTCATTCCTTTCAGGCGCTGTGCTCATCCCACCGTCCACCCCCCGTACTGTGAACTGGAATGCATCCATCCCATCCAGCATGGCACTCTCTTCGTAATCAGGTCTTTCGCTGTTTTCGACGCGGGGTATCCATTCGAGTGCATGGATATATGGATTGTTGTTCAGAAATTCCCTGGAGGCGATCGAAAATTCTTCCCTCTCGACATAGCTGGAAGCGTTGAAAAAGTTCCTGAGTGATTTGAGTACCGACCCAGCCTCGATGAACATCCCCTCAACCGTGTCCCGCTGGTGTGCTGCCAGCACTTCGAACCGTTCGTCAAAACGTGCTCTTTCCTTGTTCCTCAGATAATTGAGCGAGACGACCGCAAGGACTATACTCAGTGCCATTACTGTAACTGGCAATAAAGTCGATTTGATTTTCTTCGTACTTATCATGTCTTCATATCGGCTTTTCAGAGCATTATCTTTAAATTATAAATCTCTTTTTAAGCAATATTTTTCGTCTGTAGAATTCACCCCTCCATTCCCCTTCATAGTTGTCAACACAGCTCTGTTCCTGTAAGATGGGCCGGGTAAAAGTGACGAGTATCGCATATGGATCTGCCCTGGAATCCAAAAACGGAAGGATGAGAGATGTCAGACAGGATGATAAAACAGTTCATGGAAATGGTCCGAATAGACAGTGAATCGGGTAATGAAGCGGCTATGATAGACTACCTCCAGATGGAATTCACAGCAATGGGCGCCGAGGCGATCAAGGACAGCTATGGAAACCTCGTGGCGAAGTTCCCCGAAAAGGGCTGCTCCGGCAAGGCTCCGATCCTGCTTTCCTGCCACGCGGATACAGTACTTCCGGGACAGGGGATCGAGCCGGTCCTCGCTGACGGTGTCATCCGGTCGGCCGGGGATACGATACTTGGCGCTGACGACAAGGCCGGCATAGCAGAGATGATCGAGGCACTGCGGACCGCGGAAGTCTATCCTCCCATCGAGATCGCCATAAGCCGTCAGGAAGAAGTCGGCCTGCTGGGCGTAAAAAACATGGATTACAGCCTGATCACAGCAAAGATCGGATTCCTGCTGGATAACGACACCCTCGACACGATCGTCATCGGAGGCCCCTCCTACTTCGCCATCGATGTCGAGATCAAGGGAAAAGCCGCACACGCGGGGATGGAGCCGGAAAAGGGTATCAACGCGATCCAGGCGGCAGCCAGGGCGATATCTGCACTGAAGCTCGGCCGTCTCGATGAAGAGACCACAGCCAACGTAGGAGTGATCAAGGGTGGGATGATCCGAAACGGCGTTCCCGACGCTGTGAGCTTCCTCGCCGAATGCAGAAGCCTGAACCATGAGAAGGGACAGGCGCTAGCCGACGAAATGATCGGAATCATCCGCAAGGAGATCGAAGGCTACGGAGCCTCGGTCGAGATCAAGGTCGACAACCTCTGCAAGGCAGTGGATATTCCTGCCGATTCACACAGCGTCGAGATCTCGAAAAAAGCGCTCAAAACAGTCGGTATAGACGCGGAGACTACATTCATAACCGGATTTACCGATGCTTCGATCTACAACAACAAGGGGATCGAAGTGGCCGTCGTCGGGATCGGTGCGCAGAGGGAGCATTCCACCGAAGAACATATCCATGTCGCCGACATGGAAAAGGCTCTCGGGATGATCGTCGAGATCATGCGGCTCTGCGCAGAGTGATGGAGCTATAGACCGGGAGATTCGGTTCTCCACTGAGTGACAGAACTATTGCCGGGGAGTGAAAGACCTCACTCCCCGCTACTCGTTTATGGTCACACCACAGGCTTCGACATTGTTGTTCTCGTTACTCTCGGTGATTACACCCTCAGTGTCCGAGACGATCAGAATGAACTGGGCACCGAGACGCGATGAAGGCACGGTAAAGGCGATCTCTATCCTCTGCTGCTCACCGGTAGCCAATTCTGGAATAATGATCGGGGAAACCGGGATCGATTCGTCTCCGGGATCGAAGACCGTATTATCCGAGAGGTAAAGATAAGCGACACAGGTGGTCAGGCTCGCTGTGGACCCCCAGTTGGTGAAGCCCATCGTTATGGTAGTCTCGCTGCCCTGCACCAGTACCGACCCATAACTGCCAAAATTGATTCCGATGTCCGGCAGGCGTCCATCGGGCGTAAGAACATCTATCTGCCAGTCGGAACCAACCATTCCCAGATTATTAGTCTCGTCATCCTCGTCGACCTCATCATCCGAATCGATGACTCCGAAGACATAGTACTGACCAGGCGTCATATCGGCAGGAACATCGAGTACCCAATAATCGCCCATGGTCCACGAACCGGCATCAAGGCCACTGATTTCAAGTACCGGCAGCATCAACCGGGCTGTCGCTGGGTCAAAAGTCTGATTCGTTGTAAAATAGAACTCCACATCGAACGCTCCCGCGTCCGGCCCTGCGGAAGGTACGAGGATCGGCCTGTCGGCTTCTTCACCGCTTCCACCACTGGCGGCATTCTCTATCGTATAACGGATGGCCACAGGCTGTCCGGATTCTACTGAACCCATACTACCCGCGTTGATCGAGTAGAAAAGGAGATCGGGCAATTCCTCTGTATCTCCTCCCCCGCTGCTGCTATCGCTGCTGCAACCACCGAATAGACCGATAGTAAAAATCATTACCAGACCGAACAGGAAAAATGCGCGCATACCCTCTCCTTTACAATCGAATCGATCGAATTAATAGCACAAGCAGCCCCGAAGTGAATGACAACGGTCCACTTTTTAAAGCGTTTATCGCGAATTGTAACACTCTGCAAGGCAGGTGCCAGACCTCTCACACAAATAAACTTGACAGGCGGTAGAATCGATGGTCGAATCGTATGGAGGTGATAAAATTGAATAAATCAATAAATCTAATCGGATGGCAGTCTATTCCGGGTGTTGTCATTACCGCTTTCGTTCTCTTTCTCATAGTAGCGACGCTACTGGCTGCTACGTTCCCGATCGATTTGGAAGCAGCAGAGAAGACAGAAGAATCGCAACCAACACATACCTGGGTGGGGTTTGGATGCGGCCCCAGCAGCCTGGGAAGTCCGGGCGGCCATTTAAACATCTCCCGCACCCGAGGCCACATCATCTTCGGCATCAGGAGTACGGCAAGTAGCGGCGGCAAATATGAAGTCGTGGACCGTGTCAATGATTATGACACCATGGGAGACCTGGCCCTGCTTGTGGGGTTGACCCGTCGTTGTGAACGATTAATCATGTCGGCCTCGACCGGCGTTGCGGGCGTCGGGGGAACATTCCACGAGAAGGACCCGACAAACAGCGACATCCTTATCAAGAGGGACTACCAAATGGTGCTCGGCCTGCCGTTCGAGGCCCAGCTCATCTGGAGATTAGGGGATAACGCGGGACTGGGCCTATACGGCTACGCGAATGTGAACAGCAACCGCAACCACGGCGGGGTCTGTATTTCTCTGATCTTTGGGAAGATCTGAGTGTCCTTGCCGACAAAAACTGCTTCAGCCACGATCCGCACTGCACCTGACTCACTCGTTTGTGTCGACATTACGCGTATACTGTAATATATTCCGACCAACTGATCAGGAAGAAAGAAGTAAGAATGAAAGCCGTTTCATTACAGTCCGGCAGCAATGGCAACTGCATATATGTGGAGACGGACGACGTCCGGATCCTGCTCGATGCCGGCATCAGCGGCATTAAGGCCGAGAACCGCCTCAAGACTATCGGGCGGGACATTCGAGATATCGATTGTGTAGTAATATCACACGACCATTCGGACCATACACGGTGCGCCGGGATATTCAGTCGGAAATATGATCTCAATGTATGGATGACCCCGACAACTTATTCGACAGTCGATTCGAGAGGGTTTTGTGGCCTATTTCGCAATCTGTCGCATTTCAATGCGGGAGAATCTGTCCGGTTTGGCAAAACTGTCATTGAAACGTTCCCCACCCCTCATGATGGCGTCGATGGTGTAGCTTTTGTCGTAGACGACTCACGGAACAGGCTGGGAGTATTGACCGACCTCGGTCATGTGTTCGATGGCTTGCAGGAGTTGATCATGGGACTGGACGGAGTCTTCCTCGAAAGCAACTACGATGTCTCCATGCTGGAGAACGGTCCATACCCCGCGTTTCTAAAAAAACGGATAACAGGCGATGGCGGACATATCTCAAACATCGAAGCGGCGGGACTGCTTCTGCCTGCCTTCAGCCAAAAACTGAAATGGGCATCACTGGCGCATCTGTCCGAGCAGAACAACGATCCGCAGACCGCTATCGATACCCACAGGGATGTCCTCGGCAATAATGTCGAATTGAGCGTCGCCAGCCGATACAGGGTCTCTTCTCTTTTATCGCTGTGACCCTGTTCACACCATTGAATCCCCCGATTGTCCAGATTGTTTTCCCCGGCCGATCTCAAAGTCACTTTGATTTTACTTCGGCAGATGCCTGACTTTCCTGTTTCTTCCCGTCATCTTTTGTCCAGACATGCAAACCCTCGGTCAATTCGTCTATACTGAATTCCATCTTCCGGAACTTGAATCTGACTCCCGGAAATGTCCTCTTCAAAACATGCACTTCTCTTACAGCCTGTTTTGTTGATTTTCTCTTGATTTCCATGATCGTTGCATGGAGTGCATGTAATTCTTTCTCCAGTTGCTTTTGTTGCTTCATGAGTTTATCGAACTCACTCTCCGCAATCATTCGTTTCCTCTGCAGAACACTATCGGTTATATCTTTGATCTTCTCAAATTCTGTGGATACGGATTTGGCCCTCTCCCTTGGTTCGGCAAGCTTGCCTGGAAGTGAATAATCTGTCCCGGGAATCAACGTCGTCGGGGTCTCTCCCGGGCTGCCAGCCTGGCCGACCTGGATCCCACGATTGGCTGTCACTTCTCCCCCGACGATCCTTCCCTGCGGGATGATCACCTGCCCGAGAGTCCTGATGTTCGACTGGGAAATATCCCTTGTTACTTCGACATCTTCACACGATAACACTTCAGCCTGCGTCAAATATCTGGCGTGAAGGCCTCCTTCAAGTTCGATCCGATGGTTTTCGTTGCCGATGATCCCTCCTGAGACTATCAAGCTGCCCTTCGATGTTATGTTGGAAGGTTCTACCAGCCCGCTGATTATTATGTCGCCCCCGGCGTCTACCGTAGCACCATCCTTCACGTCACCCTCGACCATCACTGAGCCGTTGTAATGGACATTACCTGTTCCAAATCTGATATCGCCGTGAACTCTGTATACTTCGTCCACAGCGAGAGTATTATTCGCCCAGCGCATCCGCCCGTCTATCCCTGAGGAGCAGGTCCTATATTCTTCTTCCTCTGTTATTTCAATATTCGATCCTATAGTTATTTCAAGATCAAAAGTATTTTCACAGGACATGGCCTCACCGAAGACATCAATACCCGGAATGCCCGGAAAACGTGGATACACCCGGGCAAGGACCTGGCCCTCACTTACGCAGAGATGTTCCAGTCTTTCCCAGAAATCCATTCTTCCACTTTCATCATCTACCTTGAACCCGGTCATGAAAAAGTCCTCTTCCCACTCGATCCATCCATCCTTCCCCTGTATGGGTTCCACACCCTCTACCATGACAAGGCCGATGATCTGTGAGTCCGGCTCGAGTTTCTCAGAGATCCTCTCTTCCAGCACAGATCTGTCTGGAAGCTCACTTAATCCAAGTTCTTTCATCCGGGTTTCGACATCATCCAGAAGTCCCTGCAACCCATCTCCAGGGTGTGGACTATCCAGCAGGATGGCAAGCTTGTCAGACGAAACGTACAGCCTGGTTTTTAACGGAATCTCCTCCGCCTGATCCGATGATTCCGGAGTTGCAGGGACTTTCTCTTCTGACGACTTGTCATTTTCAATATCCATAGCGACAATCTCCCTGAATACATGTCTCATCATATGCCGTACTTACCCTACAGGATCGGCGGCATCCTGAT